>CAMLSI010000347.1 GCA_946482585.1 uncultured Lysobacteraceae bacterium | reverse complement strand
GGCGTTGCGGGCGTTGGCCGCGACCGCGAAATCCGATCTCGTCGTCGTCCTGTATGCGGCGCTGTACGTCTATTTTTCGAGAACCTGCCGGCGACGCGACATCATCGTCGGTTCGCCGATACACAACCGGCGCACGGCGGCCGACAAGGCGGTCATCGGTTCGCTCGTCAACGTCAACATTCACCGGTTCTGCGCGACGCCCGATGTCTCGTTCGCCGCGCTGCTCGGACAGCTCGCCGCGGTGTTGCGACAGGACCACCGCCACGGGCGTTTTCCCCTCGGCGACCTGGTCAGGGCGCTGCGCGCCAGGCACGGCGCAAGTGACGCAGCACCTTACGACGTCGCTTTCAACTATCAGAAGCTGGACTTCGGCCTCGCACTCCATGGCGTTCCCGTGGAGACGCATTTCCTGTCGCATTCCCACGAACGCGTACCGCTGACGTTCGTGCTTTGCGAATACGGCAGCCAGGACATGCGCCTGCATCTGGACTACGCCCTCGACTGTTTCGACGCGGCGCAGGCGCGCGACGTGCTCGAACGCATCCTGCGCCTGCTGCAGGAGGTGACGGAGAACGCCGGCCGGCCGATCGACGCCTACCCGCTGCTGCTGCCGTCCGAGCAACACCAACAGTTCGTCCAATGGCAGGGCGCGGTCGTGCCGCTGCGGGACGGCGCCTGCCTCCACGAGTTTTTCGAGGAACAGGCGCTGCGCACGCCCGACCGCGTGGCGGCGACCTGCGGTCAGGTTTCGCTCACCTATTCGGAACTCAACCTGCGAGCCAACCGTGCGGCGCAGCAGCTGATCGCGCGAGGCGTCGGCCCCGGCGATCGGGTCGGCATCTGTCATGGCCGGTCGCTCGACCTCGTGGTCGCATTGCTGGCCGCGCTCAAATGCGGCGCGGCCTATGTGCCGATCGATCCCGCCTATCCGGCGCCGCGCATCAGCCATATTCTCGACGATGCGCAGCCCGCCGTCGTGATCGCCGATGCGCGTGGCGCGCTCGCGCTGAGTGGCTTCCGCGGCGCCACGCTGCGCACGGACGACGGCGCGTTCGCCGCGCCCGCGAAAAACGGCTCCGACACTGCGAACCCGGCGCGTTCTGCGACGGGACTGACCGCCGCAGATCTCGCCTACGTCATCTACACCTCGGGCTCGACCGGCCGGCCCAAGGGCGTGCTGATCGAACACCGCAATGCCGCCGCGTTCGTGCAATGGGCGCTCGCGCACTATTCGGAAGATGAGCTGTCGGTGGTGCTGGCGGCCACATCGATCTGCTTCGATCTGTCGATCTTCGAGATTTTCGTGACGGTGGCGGCGGGCGGCCGTCTCGTGCTGGTCGAGAACGTCCTCGCGTTGCGCGATCGCGAGATCGCGGAGCTCTCGCTGATCAACACGGTCCCTTCGGCCATCCGCGGTCTGCTTGAGGCGGATGTCGTTCCACACACCCTGCGCTGCGTCAATCTGGCCGGCGAACTGCTGCATCAGGACATCGTCGACGCCCTGTACGAACGGCTGCCGAAGGCGAAGGTGTACGACCTCTACGGGCCGTCGGAAACCACCACGTACTCCACCGTCTGTCTGCGCGTGCCGGGCGGCCAGCCGCTGATCGGCAAGCCGATCGGCAACACACGGATCTATGTGCTCGACGACGCCGGCGATCCCCTGCCCAGCGGCGCCATAGGCGAATTGCATATCGGCGGCGCCGGCCTCGCCCGGGGCTATCTCAACCAGCCGGCGCTGACGTCCGAGAAGTTCGTCTTCAATCGGCACGCCAATGACCGGCTCTATCGCACGGGCGATCTGGCGCGATGGACGTCGGAAGGGTCCCTCCAATACCGGGGACGCAAGGACCACCAGGAAAAAATCCGCGGCTTCCGGGTCGAGCCCGGCGAAGTCGAGGCCTGCCTGCGCGAACATCCGGCGGTCGCGGATTGCGTCGTCGTCGGACGCGAACCGTCCGGCGGCGGCGCACGCTATCTGGCTGCGTATGTCGTCGCCGATCGCACGGCCGGCGCGGCGGCGGACACCGGAACACGCGCCCTGGCCGATTCGCTCCGCGCGCACCTCGCCGAGCACCTGCCGGCCCACGCGGTGCCCTCCCGCTTCGCGCTGCTGGCCGCGCTGCCGCTGTCCCCTAATGGAAAAGTGGACCGTCATGCGCTGCCCGCGCCCGGCGACACCGGACGAGACGACGACGACAGCGACGACGACGGTCGCGACGCGCCCCGCACCGACCTGGAGAAGCGAATCGCCACGCTGTGGCGAACGACACTCCGGCAGGACGCCATAGGCATTCGCGACAGCTTCTTCGCGCGCGGCGGCGACTCGCTGCATTTCCTCACGCTCGCATCGGCCATCGAGCGCGAATTCGATCTCCGCATCGAGCTGCCGCAGCTTTTCGCCACCCCCACCATCGAGGCCCAGAGCCGTCTCATCGCCCAGCAGGGAGAACTGGAGCGCTTGCGACAGGCCGTCAGTGACCTGCGAAACGCGCGATCCGACACCTTCATCGACCTTTGACGCACGCCAGGACGGACCCTCGAATCATGGTGCTGGACCTCATCAAACGCAGTAGGACTGCGATCCTGTCCGCCAGCGCGCTGAGTGTCGCGGCGGGCGCTGCGAACATCTGGCTGCTCGCACTGGTCAGCCGCGACCTGGGTCGGACCGTCTCGTCGCCCGAAGCTGTCGTCGTCTACGCCGGCGCGCTGATCCTGATGGTCGCGGTCGGCCTGATCTCGCAGATCGCGCTGGCGCGACTCAGTGCGCGCATGCTCCACGGTCTCCGGCAGCAGCTGGTGCTGGCCATAACACAGCTGTCGATCCGCAAGGTCGAAGCGATCGGGCGCCATCGCCTGTACACGGCGCTGACCCGCGACGTGCCCGCCGTGCACGAGCTGCTCATCGAACTGCCCAACTACATCTTCAACACCACGGTGGTGGTGGCCTGCCTGATCTACCTCGCAACCGTGTCGCCGCGGCTGTTCCTCGTGTTCTTCGCGCTGCTCGTCGTCGGGCTCTACATCGCCCGATTCACCATCGCGGAACGGGTGGAGAAACGCTTCGAGCAGCGGCGCAGCATCGAGAACGATCTTTTCCGGTGCTACGAGGCCGTCATCGACGGCGGAAAAGAACTCAAGTTGAACCGCGATCGCGAGAAATGGTTGCTCGACCAGGAGCTCGCGGGACACGCCGGCAAATACCGCGACATCACGATGTCTGCCGAAATGCTGCTGAGCGTGTCGAACCACTGGGCGACCGCGCTCCTGTTCATCGGCGTGGGCGCGCTGCTGTACCTGTCGCCGCACATCGGAGTGCACGATCGGGCGCCGGTCGCGACCTTCGTGATGACCGTCTTTTACATCGTCGGCCCGCTCACGATCCTGATCAATGCGTTCCGCACCGTGCATGGCGCACGGGTGGCAATCCGGCAGCTGAGCGCGCTCGAACTGGACACCCGCGCCACGACCGCTGCGACGCACGCCCGCGCCGAGGCCGCCGAACCGTTCCAGACGCTGTCGGCTCGCGGGCTGTCGTTCCACTACGACAGCCAGGACGAAGGCCGTGCCGGTTTTCAGGTAGGGCCGCTGGATTTCGACATCACCCGCGGCGAGATCGTCTATTTCGTCGGCGGCAACGGCAGCGGCAAGACCACCGCGGCGAAACTGCTCACCGGCCTGTACGGAAAACACACCGGCAGGCTGCTCGTCAACGGCGCCGAACTCGCCGACACGAATGTCTTTTTCCACTATTTTTCCGCGGTCTTCCAGGACTACTACCTGTTCGAGACCCTGATCGCGAAGTCGGGAAAATCCATCGATCCCGACGACGTGCGGGTTTGGCTCGACATGCTCGATCTGACCGGCAAAGTGTCCGTGGAGCACGGGCGTCTGTCGACCACCAAGCTGTCGTACGGCCAGCGCAAACGGCTCGCGCTGCTCATCGTCTACTTCGAGCAGTCCGATATCTACGTCTTCGACGAATGGGCCGCGGACCAGGACACGGAATTCCGCGAATTCTTCTACAGCAGTTTCCTTCCCGGGCTGAAGAAGCTCGGCAAGACCGCCATCGTGGTGAGTCACGACGACCGCTACTTCCACCTCGCCGACACGGTGATGAAGTTTGAGAGCGGCCGGATCGTCTCGATCACGCGCAGCGTCCCGGCCGCACCCGCCGCCGTGGAACGCCACCTCGCACTGGACGCGTAACCGCCCGCCATGACCCTCATCTCCTCACCGCAGGCGATCGCATGAGCCTCCACGATCTTCTGGACGCCTGCGTTCGCGGCGGCATCCGTCTTGCCGTGAACAACGGCGACCTCCGCGTCTATTTCGACGGCGAAACGCCGGATCGCACCCTGCTCGAACGCCTGCGCGAGCACAAGCAGGCGCTGCTGCAGCATCTCGGCCGACCGGCGGACACCGGCGGCGAAAACGTTCCCGCGTTGCCGGCTCCGATGCGGACGCGGTTCCCGGCGTCCACCGCGCAGCGCCGCCTGTGGCTGATCGACAAGCTGGATGGCGCGCACGCGGCCTACAACATGGTCGGCGCCTACCGCCTGCGCGGCGCGCTCGACCTGCGCTGTCTGAAGGCGGCACTGGATGCGGTCGTCGCCCGCCACGAGGCGCTGAGGACGGTCTTCGCCGACATCGACGGCGACGTGCAGCAATGCGTGATGCCTGCGACTCCGGTGCCGTTCGAACACGAGGACCTGTCGGAATCGCCCGGCGATCGCCGCGAGGCCGCGCTGCAGCGCCTGCTCGATCGCGAGAACGACTGGCATTTCGATCTGACCGTCGCTCCGCTGTTCCGCGCCGCCTGCGCGCAGCTCGGGGGCGATACCTGGCTGCTGGTCCTCAACCTGCACCACATCGCCGGCGAC
Source organism: uncultured Lysobacteraceae bacterium (assembly GCA_946482585.1). The sequence goes on along the minus strand of CAMLSI010000347.1, from coordinate 936 downwards.
GGAGCGTCCATCGACATCCTCGAGCGCGAGATCGGCGCGCTGTACGCGGCCTTCGTCGCGGGCGGCACCGATCCGCTGCCACCACCGGCGTTGCAGTACGTCGACTACGTGGCCTGGAGCCGGCAGCACGCCGGCGATGCCGTGCCGCAGGCGCAAATCGATTACTGGACGACGCGGCTGAACGGATTGCCCGCCTCGCACGGCCTGCCGCTGGACCGACCCCGCCCGCCGGTACAGGTGTATACCGGCGCCAGTGTGCGCCGCGTCATGCCGGCGTCCTGGCTGCAAGGCGCACAGGCGCTGTGCCGGAGCAGCGGCGCGACACTCTTCATGTACCTGCACGCGGCGCTGTCCACTGTGATCGCCATCTACAGCGGCGAGAAGGACATCGTGGTGAGCTTCCCGGTCGGCGGCCGGCAGCGCAAGGCGCTGGAGACTGTCGTCGGCCTGTTCGTCAACACGCTCGTGCTGCGGATCTCGCTGGAAGACGACATGTCGTTTTCCGATGTGCTGTCGGCGAGCCGGCAGGCGCTGGTCGAAGCCCTCGAACATCGCGACGTCCCCTTCGACACGCTCGTCGACGTGCTGCGGACCGAGCGCAGCCCTGCCTACAGCCCGCTGGCGCAGATATTCCTCGCGCTGCAGGCGCAGCCGCGCGATGGTCTGCGCCTGCCCGGCCTGGACATCGAGGCGCTGGACAACCCCGGCGCACCGGTGAAATTCGATTTGCAGGTGGATGCGTCTCCGTCAGTCGACGGCCTGGTCGTCGACTGGCGCTACAACAGCAGCCTGTTCGATGAGGCGTCGATGGCCCGCATGGCCGATGCCCTGGTCCGGCTGCTCGAGGCGACCGTGCATACGCCCGATCAGGCGATCGCGCGGATCGATCTGCTCGGCAGCGACGAACGCACGCTGCTGCTCGACACCTGGAACCGC
>CAMLSI010000346.1 GCA_946482585.1 uncultured Lysobacteraceae bacterium | reverse complement strand
GAATACGCCGGTGAAGCGCTCGTCGAAGGTCTGCGTCCACAGCAGCCGGCCGTCGGCCACGCGCAGCAGTCGTACCGAGACGCGAAGGCGATCCGCACTGCGTTGCAGCGAACCGTCCAGTACGTGCCCGACGCCGAGTTCACGACCGGCGGCGAGCGGGTCGACATCGCGCCGGGCGAATGGCCGCACCGAACTCAGCGGCGCGATCGCATACCCGTCCGCTTCGCCGAGCGCGCCGATGAGGGAGTCGGCCATGCCCATTTCCAGGGAGGGATCGCTGTCGGCGGGCACCAGCGCCCTGAACGGCAGCACCGCCAGGCTGGGCGCTGCCCGCGCGGCGACGGGCGCGTGGACGACAGGGAACTGCAGGCCCAGCGCGACCAGCATCGCCACGCCGGCCAGACCCAGGGCGAGCAGCACGCGATGCCTTCCGGATGCGGCGCGTGGGGCAGGCGCGGGCGAGGCCGGCACCGCATCGGGCACATCGCCGCGCGTGACCGGGGCGACGAAGCGATAGCCCTTGCGCGCCAAGGTCGCAATGTAGCGAGGGTCGTGCCGGGTTTCGCCGAGTGCCTGCCGCAGTGTCGAGATGCATTGCGCGAGGCTGTTCTCTTCCACGATCACGCCCGGCCAGAGCGCGCGCAGCAGGGTTTCCTTGTCGAGCGCCTCGCCGGCGTGTTCGACCAGGAACACGAGCATGTCGAAGGCCTTCGCCGCGAGCGGCACGACGTCGCCCGATGCGCGGCGCGACAGGCGCTGCCTGCCGACATCGAGCGCGAACTCGCCGAATTCATAGCGCGCCTGCGGCGAATTCATTCCAACAGCGCTCCCGTTCAGAACTTTTCAGAACTTTTCACGGGTGGACAAGGATTTTCGCCCGGCGCCCCGCGTACCTTCGTTCGCTCCGGAGCCGGCGTGCCGACGCACGCGTTCCCGCTGCTCGCCGGACGAACGATAGTCCAGAACGCCGACCCGATGGCGATGACGTACGCACTCCGCGCTGTTGCCGCTCCGGATCCTGCTGGCCGGTGCGCGCGATGCGGTGCAGTGTCCTCGGGCGGCTGCCCCGTATGAAAACCACGGCACAGGGATGAGACAGGGTGATGGCACAGGTACAGGTAGAGGTTCCCTACAAGAAAAACTACGACTTCGGCATCGGCGTCGATCTGGCCACGGGCAGCCCGATGGGCAAGGTCGTGGACGGGGCGGTTTCCGGCGTCACCAACGCCAGCGGTGCGACGACGTCATTCCGGATCTCGCGGATCCACACCACATCGGATCTGGAAAAAACCTTGGGCCTCGACGTCAAGGCCAGCGGAGGGTCCGGATGTTTCTCCGCCTCCGGCCGGATGAACTTTGTCCAGAATTCGAAGATACACACAAGTTCGCTGTTCCTGGCCATCACGGCGACGGTCGAACTGGAGAATCTGTCGATCGACGAGCCCGTCCTGACGCCGCAGGCGGCGCAGATCGCCGGTCGGGACGACGTTTTTCCGAACCGCTTCGGCAACATGTTTGTCCGCGGCATGGGGCGCGGCGGGATTTTCATCGGCGTCATGCAGATCAACACGATGAATTCCGAGGACTCGAAATCGATCGCGTCGGAGCTCTCGGGGTCGTATGGCGCGTTCTCCGCCGAAGCGAAGGAAAAATTCGAAGAAATCCAGAAGAAGTATCACAGTGAACTCAGCGTCATCGTGTATCACGAAGGCGGTCCCATCGGCTTGTCCATGGGCAAGCTCGACGATCCCAACGAGCTGTACGTGATGCTGCAGCAGTGGCTCAAGGCCTTCCAGACGAACCCCGCGGAAAGCGCCGTTCCCTACTCGGCGACCATCGCGCCGATAGCGATCGCCAACGGCCCGATCCCGCCCAACTCGGCCCAGGTCCAGCACGTGCAGGACATCCTGGTCATCTGCGCCAAACAGCGCAGCACGATCCTCGATGGACTCAATCTGATGGAGTTCATCTCCCAGCATCCATCGCGCTACGAATTCGCTGCGCCGGTCACGCTCGCCGATATCGTCAAGGCTTTCAGCGGCTATCAGGCGGACCTCGATCTCGTCGCGGAGGCCGCGTCACACGCCATCAACCATGTGGACGCGGCAATGACGCCCGCCGAGTTCGCGAAAAAAATGGGAAAAGCGTATCCGCAAGGCGTACCGCCCTCGCCGATGCCGACCCAGGAAAAAGGACTCCTGGACGTTCTCGCCGCGAAGGGCGAGATCATCGCCAGTCAGGATCCATTGGCTGCAGAGCTCCGCAATCGGGAGCCCGCAGGTCCCGCCCGACGGGGGTTCGATATCGGAATGGCCGCGGCCGAAGGGCATACCTTGCCGGGGCCGAACAAGCAAAAAATGCACGACTCGCTGTTGCCGGCGCAGCAGAGCGGATTCAGCACGGCCGTTGCGTTTTCCCTGGAGCGGAACCGGAATCTGGAGTTTGCCACCATCGGGGCATCGATCGCGACGGCGGATCCTGTCGTGGCAGCGGCCCGCACGGCGAATCCCTCGGTTTTCTTCTGGCTCGGATTTGATATCGCCACGGGAATTTTCGGTGATCCGGAATTGAAGGCGAAAGGCAATACCCAGACCGGGCCCGGTTCCCTGGGGATTCGCGATGCGCTGAGCGAAGCCGGAAAGTTGGGATTCAACGCGTCGGTGAAATTGCATCTCGGGCCTCCGGCGCATCCGCGGAGAGCGTAGGAAAAGGTCCGCTCCCATCACCCCGTTCATCGAGAAAATCAAATGCTCAGTAATCCGTTTTTACCGGCGCCCGGCGCTGCGCGCGCCTGGGCGGAGGGATTCACCAAGGGCTTCGCCGCCATCAATTCTCCCGAGCCGGGCGACAATGTCTCGGGCGACGATATCGATGCGTTCAACCAGGGTGTCGTCGCTGGCGAGGAGAGCTCGAGGTCGGGCATTGGCTTCGGCGATCTCTGTATCGCCGCATCGGAGGAACATGGCCCGTTGCATGTTCCCGGAATGACGATCAATGCGCTCGAAATCGCGCATGGCGTGTGGGAGGCGAGACATCTGGCGACGCTGGCGGCAGGTGTTGCGAGTGTCGTGGTCGCGTTGATCGAACTGGCCGTCACCTTGCCTGTCCATGTGTTGCCTCCGGAACAGGTCTTGCCGAGTCTTGCGCAACCGATGATCGATGAACTCGTCTCCTATGGAATGGAGCCGATCGAATTGTTCTGCGGCGCGAGTCTGGATCCGGGCGAGAGCGGTTGCGAAATCCGCGTGAGCCCGATCTTTCCATTCATGGATCTGGCGCGTGAGGCGGCGATTGGGATGGGGCGTCCGCAGTGGGTCGTCGTGAGTTGGAGCCCCATCACGGATCAGTCCAGCAGCCGGTCACACCGCTTCGATATCGTCGATTCCGGACCGTCGTGAGAAACGCCCGGCATCCCGGCGGAAACGGCGCGGGCCCCGTCGCAGCGCCTGTGCCGGTTCGATATCGCGGCGATGCATGGCTCGTCCGCTCCGCCATGCGAAGCCGGTTTCATCCCGCACCGGTCATGCCGAACGATGCATGACGCCTCAGGCTTGCGTCGTTCCGCGACGCCGATTCGATCGACCCCAGGAGACGAGACGTGAAGACTGACTTCGGCGAGCTGATTTTCTCCGGCTTCGCATCACAGCACATCGACTTCCCGACCGTACTGAATGACAGCGACATCACGGCGCCGGAAAAGCGCGACCAACTGGACGCCATGATCGAGGCCGCGGTTGCCGCGGAAAGCGATCTGCTTTCAGGCACGTTCTTCTGCCTGCTGATCGTCGGGCATTCCGACCGGGATGACACGCCGGGACGTTCGCCAGAGCAGCGACGTCAGCAGGAACTCGACAACAGCGGGTTGCGGGCGGAGAGCGCCGAAGCCTTCGTGATGGACGGGATTTTCCAACGGTTGCAGGCGCAGGGAATCGATGCCCCGGTGAGCGCTGACTCGCTTCAGTCGGTCGAGCTTCGCAGGATCGCTTGCGGCGCCGCCGATCTGCTGTTCACCACGCCTCAGGACGAAGGCGAACGATTGGCCAACCGCAGAGTGCACATTTTCGGCGCTGCCTTCACCACTGCCGCCTCCTAAAAAGGGAGCCAGACTGCTGCTTCACGTGGGCGGCCGCTTTCGATGCGAAGCGCGCCGCGCTGGCAGGATGTGGAGAAACAGGCAAACGCGCTTTATCCACATCCGGCGCAAGCGACGCTGATGCGCGTTCTTAGGGAATCCATCGCTCGCGCGATCGACGCTCGTGCGATCCCTGCCGGGATCGCTCCAGCAGACGGTTTCTCGACAGCTTGCTAGGTCAGCGCGCGCCGGTAGTGCAGGGCGACCGCGCCGCAGCGCAGCGCCGTCGCCGAGATCAGCTCGAGCCTTCGCGTGCCGGGCAGTCCGCTCTGGTACAGCGTCGGGCCGTGGCCGGCGATCATGGGGTGGACGAGGAACGTGTATTCGTCGATCAGATCCAGCCGGTCCAGTTCGGTCGCGAGCTTGCCGCTACCGAGGAGCACGCCCGCCGGCGTCGCGTCCTTGAGCTGCTGCACGCCCGTGCGCAGGTCGCCGGCGATGCGGTGGCTATTGCGCCACGGAAAGTCTTTTCGCGTCGACGACACCACGTATTTCGGCTTGGTCTCCAGCTTCAGCGCCCACTCGCGCGTCGCCGGCGGCGCCGCTTCGTCACCGCGGGCGACGGCCGGCCAGTAGCTCTCCATCATTTCGTAGGTGACGCGGCCCCACAGCATCGCCCCGGACTCGTCCATGAGACGGGTGAAGAAGGCGTGTGTCTCGTCGTCGGCGACGCCCTCCCGGTGGTCGACGCAGCCGTCCAGGGTGACGTTGATGCAGAAGGTCAGAAGTCCCATGCGGCGAGTCTACGCCACGCGCTCGCGCGCGATCGGCACGTCCGACCATTGGCAGGCCCGACACCCGCTAGTGCGCGGCGATGCCGTCGAGTGCGGTCACCGCGTCGTCGGGCAGCAGCAGATGGGGTCAACCGATTTCGCGAACGCCCGATGGGAACGCTGCGGCTCAACGTGCCGGTCAGCGCGGCACGGCTCGTGCTGCCGGCCATCCTGCCGCGCTTTCTCGCCGACTACCCGGACATCCGCGTCGAGGTCGTCACCGAGGAGAGCTTCGTCGACGTGCTCGCGGCCGGATGCGATGCCGGCATCCGCGGTCGATTCCGCAGCGGCGTCACTCCGCCATGGGAGTTCGAGCGCAACGGCAAGGTGCTCGAGATCGGCCCCGACGGACCGCTGCTGGTGGCCATCGGCGGCGGCACCGATGTCGCCATCGACGCGGCGATTGCCGGAACCGGCATCGTCCATCGCTTCGAAGCCAGGCTTCGCCCTGCGCTGACCGAGGGTTCGCTCGAACCCGTCGTGGAATCGTGGTGGCAGACATTCGGCGGGCCGTTCCTGTGTTACTCCGGGCGACGCCTGGTACCCACACCGCTCAAGGCCTTCATCGACCTCATCACGGCGCCGTCCGTCTGATCGCCGGACGCGTGCACGCAGTCGCCATGGCGCGAAGGAGCGGTTTCATCGCTGTCGCAACGATCGCGGGAACAGGTGCGCAAATCCGCCAGTTTTGCGTGGGCCGACGACGACACGCCTTCCTTCAAGCGGCGCCGTACGCGCCCGACGATCGGTTGCACGATTCCACCGCAACGGCGCCCGTCGCCGCGCCGTTTGCACGCCGCCGTGGCACCGTTCCTGCTAGGGCATTTGCAGCCGGAGCAGCGGGATGCCTGTTGACGAACGGTTACAAGGGGCGAAACCACGAGTCGCCGACCGGCGATATGATTCTCGGACACGCGGTCCGCCGTTGCCGGA
>CAMLSI010000345.1 GCA_946482585.1 uncultured Lysobacteraceae bacterium | reverse complement strand
GATCGCCAACACACGGATGTACCTTCTGGACGCGCACGGCGCGCCGGTGCCGCTGGGCGCCGTGGGCGAGCTGCATATCGGCGGCGTGGGCGTGGCACGCGGTTATCTGAACCGTCCGGAGCTCACCGCCGAGCGTTTCCTGTGCGATCCCTTCGTGGCCGATCCGCAGGCGCGGATGTACCGCACCGGCGATCTCGCGCGGTACCTCGCGAACGGCGACATCGAGTTCCTGGGGCGCAACGATCAGCAGGTCAAGCTGCGCGGTTTCCGCATCGAGCTGGGAGAAATCGAGGCGCGCATCGCCGAGCACCCGGCGGTGCACAGCGCGGTAGTGCTCGCGGTGGGCGAAGACGACCGCAGGCGGCTGGTCGCGTATGTTGTGCCGCGCGAGGACGCGGCGGCGGAAGATCTGGCGACGCTGCTGCGACCGCTGCTGTCGCGCACGCTGCCCGACTACATGGTGCCGGCGGCGTTCGTGCGTCTGTCGTCGCTGCCGCTGAACGCGAACGGCAAGCTCGAGCGCAAGGCGCTGCCGGCGCCGGACGACGAGGCGTTCGCGCGGCAGGCCTATGCCGCGCCGGAAGGCGAGATCGAAATCGGGCTTGCGGCGCTGTGGCAAGGCCTGCTGGGCCAGGCGCACATCGGCCGCCACGACCACTTCTTCCACATCGGCGGCAATTCGCTGCTCGCGGTGCGGCTGCTGAGCGCAGTGGACGCGGCCTTCGCCGTGCAGCTGCCGCTGGCGGACGTGTTCGTGCACGTGACGCTGGAAGCGATGGCCGGGGCCATCGCCCGACGCCTGCACGATTCGCCGGCGACACGGACCGCGTCGCCGCTGCCGACCGCGATCGTGCCGGTCGACCGCAGCGAGCGGCTGCCGCTGTCCTTCGCCCAGCAGCGGCTGTGGTTCCTGACCCAGCTCGATCAGGCGGCGGGTGCGGCGTATCACATGCCGGCCGCGCTGCGGCTGGAGGGCGAGCTGGACGTCGCGGCGCTGCGCGCGGCGCTGGACCGGATCGTGGCGCGGCACGAAAACCTGCGCGTGCGTTTCGTGCAGGCCGGCGAAGCGCCGGTGCAGCAGTTCCGGCCGGCGGACGTCGGTTTCGCGCTGACGGAAACGGATCTGACCGATGCCGACGACCCGACGGCGCTCGCCGCCCGTCTCGGCGCCGAAGAAGCGGTGGCGCCATTCGATCTGTCGACCGGCCCGCTGATCCGCGGCCGCCTGCTGCGTCTCTCGGTGCGCGAGCACATCCTGCTGCTCACCCAGCATCACATCGTCTCCGACGGCTGGTCGGTCGGCGTGCTGATCGACGAAGTGACGAAACTCTACGCGGCCTGCCGTCGCGGCGAGCCCGATCCGCTGCCCGCGCTGGCGATCCAGTACGCCGACTATGCGGTGTGGCAGCGCCAGTGGCTGCAGGGCGAAACCCTGCAGACCCAGCTGGGCTTCTGGCGCGCGCATCTCGGCGGCGCACCGGCACTGCTGGAACTGCCCGCCGACCGGCCGCGTCCCGCCGTGCAGAGCTACGCCGGCGGCAACGTGCCGGTCGTCTTGCCCGCGCCGCTGGTTGACGACCTGAACAGGCTGTCACGACGCCACGGCACGACGCTGTTCATGACCCTGATGGCGGGCTGGTCGGTGCTGCTTTCGCGCCTGAGCGGCCAGGACGACGTGGTGGTCGGTACACCGGTGGCGAACCGGCAGCGCCCCGAGATCGAGCCGCTGATCGGCTTCTTCGTCAACACCCTCGCGCTGCGCACCACGCTGGGCGACGACCCGACGGTAGCCGAACTGCTGGCACGCACCAAGGCGAACGCGCTGCAGGCGTACGCGCACCAGGACGTGCCGTTCGAGCAGGTGGTCGACGCCCTGCAGCCGACGCGCAGCCTGAGCCACAGTCCGCTGTTCCAGGCGATGCTGACCCTGGACAACACCCCGGGCGACGGCGTTCTGGCATTGCCGGGCCTGACCCTGTCGCAGATCGGCACGACGCACACGACCGCCCACTTCGATCTCAGTCTGTCGCTGCGCGAGCGTGACGGCGCGCTGACCGGCGACCTGGAATACGCCAGCGACCTGTTCGATGCCGCGACGATCCGGCGCTGGGCCGGACATCTGACGACGCTGCTCGAAGCGATGGCGGCAGACGAACACCGTCGCGTCGGTGCGCTGCCGCTGCTGAGCACCGCCGAACGGCGGCTGCTGCTGGCGCGATTCAACGACACCGCCACGGACTACCCGCGCGATCAGCTGATCCATGGGCTGTTCGAAGCACGGGCGCGGGTCGCTCCCGACGCGGTCGCCCTGGTCTACGGCGACAGCACGCTGAGTTACGGTGAGCTCAACCGCCGCGCGAACGGGCTGGCGCATCGCTTGATCGCACTGGGCGTGCGTCCCGACGACCGTGTGGCGATCTGCCTGGAACGCAGTCTTGAGATGGTGATCGGGCTGCTGGGCATCCTCAAGGCGGGCGGCGGCTACGTACCGCTGGATCCGACCTCGCCGCCGGAGCGTCTGGCCTACATGCTCGACGACTGCGCGCCGGTCGCGCTGGTGGCTCACGACACGCTGCGCGCGATGCTGGCGGCGTCGATTCCCGCAGGCCTGCCCGTGCTGGCGCCGGATGATGCTTCCTCGGCGACGGCCGACGCACCGACGCACGATCCGCAGGTGTGCGGACTGACGCCGTCGCATCTGGCGTACGTGATCTACACCTCGGGTTCGACCGGCCAGCCAAAGGGCGTGCTGATCGAACATCGCAGCGTCGTCAATCTGATCGGCGCGCACATCGACTACTGCGCGCTGACCCAAGAGGACCGCGTACTGCAGTTCGCGTCGTTCTCGTTCGACACCTCGGTGTCCGAATTCTTCCCGATCCTGGCCGCGGGCGGCTGCCTCGCGATCCGCCCCGCGGGCCTGTTCCCGTCGCACCGCGAACTGGTCGATCTGCTGCGCGGGCACCGCATCACCGTAGTCGAGCTGCCGACGGCGTACTGGCACCACTGGATCGCCGACGCGGATCCCGCCGCCTTCGTCGACAGCCCGTTGCGGCTGATGCTGGTCGGCGGCGAAAAGGCGGAACGCGCCGGCCTGCTCGCCTGGTTCGACGCGTTCCGGCAGCACCCGTGCCGATTGATGAACACCTACGGCCCGACGGAAACCACGGTCAACGCGACGGAGATTTCGTTCGACAGCCGGTCCGCGCTACTGCCCGACGGGGAGGTGCCGATCGGCCGGCCGCTGGCCAATACCTCCGCCTACGTGCTCGATGCGCGTCTGGAACCGGTGCCGATCGGCGTGGTCGGCGAACTGTATCTGGGCGGCGCCGGTGTGGCGCGCGGTTATCACAACCGCGCGGCACTGACCGCCGAACGTTTCGTGCGCGATCCGTTCGCGGCCGATCCGCAGGCGCGGATGTATCGCACTGGCGATCTCGCGCACTGGCGACCGGACGGTTTGCTCCAGTACGTGGGCCGCAACGATTTCCAGGTGAAGATCCGCGGTTTCCGGATCGAACTGGGCGAGATCGAAGCGCGTCTGGTCGCTTGCGAGGGCGTGCGCGAGGCCGTGGTGCTGATGCGCGAGGACGTACCGGGCGACAAGCGCCTGGTCGCCTACGCCATCGTCCGCGACGGAACGACGACGACGGAGCATCTGCGCGAGCAGCTCGCGCAGACGCTGCCGGAGTACATGGTGCCGGCCGCCTGCGTGCTGCTGGACGCATGGCCGCTGAACACCAACGGCAAGCTCGATCGCAGGTTGCTCCCGGCACCGGCGACGGACACTCGCACTACTCACGCCCACGAGCCCCCGGAAGGCGCGATGCAGACCGCGTTGGCTGCGATCTGGCAGGACCTGCTGGGCGTGTCGCCGATCGGACGCAACGACCACTTCTTCGCGCTGGGCGGACATTCGCTGCTCGCGGTGCAGGTCGTATCGCGCCTGCGCAAACACCACGCGGTCGAACTCGCGCTGCGCGACGTGTTCGCGTATCCGACGCTTAAGGACATGGCGGCTGCGGCGGAACAGGCGAAGGCGAACCCCGCGACGACGCCGTCGCCCCCGCCGCCAGCGGATGCCACGCCGTCCGAACGCCTGCCGACGGCGCTGGTGCCGTGCGACCGCAGCGGCCCGCTGCCGATGTCGTTCGCTCAGCAGCGACTATGGTTCATCGACCAGCTCGAAGGCGGCAGCGCGCAGTACAACATGCCGATGGCGCTGCGCCTGCGCGGTACGCTGGACGAAGGCGCGCTGCGCTACGCGCTGGACACGCTGGTGGCGCGGCACGAAATCCTGCGGACGCGCTATGCGGGCGTCGACGGCGCAGCGGTGCAGGTGGTGCATCCGGCCGGACCGCTGCGTCTGCGCCGGATCGTGCTGGACGATCCGGACCCTGCGGCGCGCACCGCCGCGCTGGAGGCGCTGGTCGCGGAGGAAGCGGCCAAACCCTTCTCGCTGTCGCGTTCGGGACCGCTTCGCTGCACGCTGGTCGTGCTGGGCGAAGCCGAGCACGCGCTGCTGTTCACGATGCACCACATCGCATCGGACGGCTGGTCGGAAGCGGTGCTGATCCGCGAATTCGTGAGTCTGTACACGGCGCGCACGGCCGGCGACGCGTCGCCGCTGCCGCCGCTGCCGCTGCAGTACGCGGACTACGCGATGTGGCAGCGCGCGCGCCTGCAGGGCGCGACGCGCGTCGCGGAAGTGGCGTACTGGTCCCGGCAGCTGTCCGGGCTGCCGGTGATGCACGCGCTGCTGCCGGACCGCCCGCGTCCCGCGCAACAGTCCTTCGAGGGCGGTCTGGTCGAGCGCGAGCTGCCGGCCTCGCTGCTGGCGAGCGTGCGCGCGCTCGCGCAGTCGAAAGGCGCGAGTGTGTTCATGGTGCTGCAGGCGGCGTTCGCGGCACTGCTCTCGCGCTGGAGCGGGCAGACGGACATCGTGATCGGCACGCCGGTCGCCGGCCGTCTGCACCCGGACGTGGAGCCGCTGATCGGTTTCTTCGTCAATACGCTGGTGCTGCGCACGGATCTGTCGGGCGATCCGGATTTCGACGCCCTGCTGGCCCGCGTGCGCGAGACGTCGCTGGCGGCATTCGAACACCAGGAATTGCCGTTCGAGTTGCTGGTGGACGAACTCAAGCCGGCGCGCAGCCTGAGCCATACGCCACTGTTCCAGGTCATGCTCACGCTGCAGAACAACGCGCAGGGCGACCTCACGCTGCCCGGCCTGTCCATCGAGAAGCTGGACACCGGCACGCCCCAGGCCAAGTTCGATCTCGACGTGTCGATGGAAGAGCGTCCGACCGGGCTGTACGCGAGCTGGGGTTACGCGGCCCGCCTGTTCGAGCGCGCCAGCATCGAACGGATGGCAGATGCGTTCGAGCTGCTGCTCGGCGCCGCGGTCGCGTCGCCGCGGACGCGGGTGAAAGCGCTGCCGCTGCTGTCGGCGGCGGACCGCGCGCAGGTGCTGGACGATTTCAACGCCACCGCGCGCGAGTACCCGTCCACGTCGACGATCCATGGCGTGTTCGAGGCGCAGGCGCGGCGGACGCCGCGGTCGACGGCACTGTGCTGGGGCGATGAACGCCTGGATTACGCGACGCTGGACCGGCGCGCGAACGCGGTGGCGCAGCGGCTGATCGCGCTGGGCGTGGGCGTCGAGGACCGCGTCGCGATCTGCGCGGAGCGCAGCATCGCGATGGTGGTCGGCATTCTGGGCATCCTGAAGGCGGGCGCGGCCTACGTGCCGCTGGATCCGGCGTATCCGGCGGAACGTCTGGCCTTCATGGTGGCCGACAGCGCGCCGCGCGCGGTGCTGACGCTGGGCGCGCAGGCCGAAGCGCAC
>CAMLSI010000344.1 GCA_946482585.1 uncultured Lysobacteraceae bacterium | reverse complement strand
GGGCTGAAGGCCGACGGCCGCATCTTCGAACGCGATGACGATCTGTTGGCGATGACGCGCGCGGACGTCGCCGCCAACGGCACACTCAACTGCGTGCTCGTCGACGAGGCGCAATTCCTGACCAAGGCGCAGGTCTGGCAGCTCACCGAGATCGTCGACGCGCTCAACGTTCCGGTGCTGGCTTATGGCCTGCGTACCGATTTCCGCGGCGAACTGTTCGAAGGCAGCCAGTACCTGCTGGCCTGGGCCGATTCGTTTTCCGAGATCAAGACGATCTGCCACACCGGCCGCAAAGCCACGATGGTCGTGCGCGTCGACGAACACGGCCGCGCGGTGACGCAAGGTCCGCAGGTCGAGATCGGCGGCAACGACCGCTATGTCTCGGTCAGCCGTGCCGAGTTCAAGAAGATCACGAGCGGCGAGGGCCGTATCGAACTCAAGCAGCCCGAACTGCCGCTCTGATCCGCTACCGCTTCACGCGTTCGACATGCCGGCACCTCGCGCGTCCGGCACCGTCGGCGCCGGGCCAACGCGATAGTTCTTTGTGGACAATTCCATTGTGAGCGAAACCGTTCCGTTCATCGCCGTGCTCGAACGCACCGCCGACCCGGCGCGGCGTACCGATGTCGTCGAGCGGCGATTCGCGCTTCAGCGCTGACAGTGCGGACAGAAGAAGGTGCTGCGCTGGCCGAGCACGATGGAGCGGACCGGCGTCGCGCAGCTCTTGCACGGTTCGCCGGCGCGGCCGTAGACGAACAGTTCCTGCTCGAAATAACCGGGCAGGCCGTCAGGGCTGATGAAATCGCGCAGGGTCGTGCCGCCGCGGCGTATCGCGTACTCGAGGATGCGCTTCACCGCGTCGGCGAGTTCGCGATAGCGCGCCAGCGATACCTTGCCGGCCGCGCGCGCCGGATGGATGCCCGCGGCGAACAAGGCTTCGGCTGCGTAGATGTTGCCGACGCCGACGACGATCTTCTGGTCCATGAGAAACAGCTTGATTCCGCTTTTGCGGCCGCGCGACAACCGCCAGAGATAGTCGCCGTCGAACGCGTCCGACAGCGGTTCCGGGCCGAGTCCGGCGAGCAGCGCGTGCAGTTCGCCGGGGTTCTGCCAGAGCTGGCAGCCGAAGCGCCGCGGATCGGTGTACCGCAGCACTTGGCCAGAATCGAGCAGCCAATCGATGTGGTCGTGCGTGCCGGCCGGCGTTGCCGCAGGCAGCACGCGCAACGAACCCGACATGCCCAGATGCAGCAACGCGCTGCCGGCCAGCGTATGTACGAGCAGGTATTTGGCGCGCCGTTCGATGTCGTCGAGCAGCTGGCCCGGCAGGCGCTCGCGCAACGCGGCGGCGATCGGCCAGCGCAGCATGGGCTGGCGCACGACCAGGCGTTCGACGCGACGGCCGAGCAGGTGCGGCGCAAGGCCTCGACGTGTGGTCTCGACTTCGGGCAGTTCGGGCATCAGTGCTTCTCTTGCGCAGCGCCGGCGGCAGCCGGGAGCAGCTGTTGCATCTGATTCTCCTCGAGCGGATAGGCGAGCGCCGGATCGGACCGGACGGCGAGGTAGCGGCCATCGTCGCGGCGGCGGATCGTGTAGCCGATACGGTTGCCGTCGGCGTCGACGAGTTCGACTGCGATCGACGTGCCGTTCGCGACGGAGGCATCCGGCGCGATGACTTGGCTCGTCGTCACGCGTTCCCAGGCCGCGGCGAATTCAGGCCGGTCTGTTCCGGCGATGCGCACCTGCGCGAGCCGCTGCAGCGGTGCGGCAAGCCGATGGTCGATCTCCGACTCCGCCGGCGCGAGCAGCCAGCCGCTGAACCGGTCGGGCATCAGCGCGATACCGTCGGCCGTGCGTACGTAGCGATCGCCGCGGATCGCATCCGTGATGCCGAACTCCAGACGCAGATCGTCGAGTTCGAGCACCGCCTGGGGCGGTGCCAGACCGATACGCGTCGCGTCGAACCGATCTCGCGCATGGCGCGAGCGCGTCGGCGCGGCAGCGATCGCGGCGAGTCGCAAGACCGCATCCGGATGCGCCGGCATCGCATACGGCTCGCGCATCCACCAGCGGCCGTCGCGGTGCTCGAAACGGCGCGGCGCCTTGTCGCCGACGCGGACGCGCAGCGACGTTATCCGCGCCGTGTCGAGCGTCGTCAGCGGCGCGAGTGCCGCCTGCTCCCGCGCCGTCACGAGCCATGCGGTCGCGCCGAGCACGCCGAGCGCGGCAGCGAGCAACAGGTTCTGGCGCAGGTGGCGGCGCACGGCGTTCAGCGGCGCCGGCGGCGGCGCCAGGCCAGCAGTCCGCCCGAAAGCGCGAGCAGCAGCGGCAGGCCGACGAGAAAGCCCAGCCCGGTCAGGCTCAGGCGTGTCTGCGTCAGCGTGATCAGCCGATCCGGCGCGCCGCGGTCAGGGATCTCGATCAGCGCGTCGTCGGCGAGCAGCCAATTGAACAGGCGCTGCCCGAGCTCACGATTGCCGCCGTTGCCGAGAAACTGATTCGACAGGAAGTCGCCGTCGCCGATGACGACCGCGCGCTGCTCGCGCCGGTCCGGACGCGGCGACAGCCGCTGCAGCGCGAACCCGAGATCGAGCGGGCCGCGCATTTCGTCGGTGTCGGCGTCGTAACGGATCGTCGCGGCGGTCTCGCCGGCTTTCGGCATCGCACTGGTTTCGCTCCAGCTCTGCGCGGTGCTGCGCAACAGCGGCTGCACCTGCCAGCGCGGCGCGGTGAGCTGCGCAAGCGCCGCGGTCTGCGGAAACAGGGTCGTCAGCGTGAAGCCGCGCGTGATCGCGTGAGCGGGATACTGGCCGAGCACCACGAAGCTCGGATCGCCCAGCCCCAGGCTCGCCCCGCTGCCGTCGACGAGCAGCCCGGGCAGCACGCGCACCGACAAGGCGTCCGCGAGCGCGTCGAGACCGGCGTTCTCGCCGGGCTCGACCAGCCACAGCAGCGCGCCGCCGCGCTCGACCCAGTCGACGATCTCGGCCGCGACGGGCGCTGCGATCGGCGTTCGCGGATCGGCGATCACGAGCAGATCGGTGTTGTCCGGAATGCGCGCGCCGCTGCCGAGTACCAGCGGCACGCAGCGCACGCCCTGGGCGAGCAGCAGATTCGTGAACTGGCCGAGGTCGGCATTCGCAGTGCCTTCGGGCCTGCGTTCGCCGTCGCCGGACAGAAACGCGACCATGCGTTCCTGGCGGCGCGACAGACGCAGCAGCGCGTTGGAAAACTCGCGCTCGTTGAGTCGCTGCAGGCGTTCGCTCCGGCCGCGATAGCGCAACTCGACTTCGCCGTCGACGGAAACACCGAGCTTGCGCATCGCGGCGGGATCGGCCGCGGGATCGACGAAGGTCAGCGCGATGTCGGACTTGTGCTGCCGGTAGCGCGCGACGAACGCGGCGATGCCCTGTCGCAAGGTGCCACTTTCGCTCGCGTACGAAACGACCTCGACCGGTGCGTCGAGCCGCTGCAGCAGTTCCACGCTCTGCGGCGCGAGTGAACTGCGCTGCGCGTCGCTCCAGTCGTCGCGAACGCCGAAGCGCGTGCTCAGAAAACCGATGAACCCCGCGATGGCGAGGACGAGCAATGCATGCAGGAGTCGACTCAGGCTGCCGCGCATCAATCGGCGCTCCGCAGTCCGGCGATCTGGCGCGCCGCGAGCGCCAGGAACACGCCGGTGACGAGCGCGAACCAGACGAGATCGACGCTCGCGACGATGCCGTCGCTGAGCGGGCCGAAATGCGTCGGCAGCGCGAGCCAGTTGATCAGACTGTTGCTGACGCCGGCCGCGCGTGCGCCGAGATCGACGATGCAGAACAGCACGTTGATGAGCAGCGCGAGCGCGGCGGCGAGTATCGGTTGCGCCGTGACGCTGGATGCGTACAGCGCGATCGCGGCGAGCGCCGCGGCATGCAGCACCAGCGCGAGCAGGTTGGCGGCGAGTCTGCCCAGGTCGAGATCGGTCGCGCCGAGCAGGCTCAGCGGCATCAGCGTGGTCAATGCGATCAGCAGCAGCAGCCACGCAAGCATGCCCATCCACTTGCCGACGATGATGGCCGTGTCGCCGACACCGGCAGCCAGCAGCAGACTCAGCGAATGCGCGCGGCGTTCACTCGCGATGGCACGCGAGCCCAACAGCGGCACGAGGACGAGCAGCCCTATCGCCAGCCAGCCCAACACCGGGAGCGCGACCTGCTTGGTTGCGCCCTCGTTGATACCGTTGCCGGTGCCTTCCTGCAGGCGGAGAAACGCGTCGAGGTCGCCGAGGAAGGTCCAGGCCAGCAGCGCGAGCGTCCCGGCGAGCAGCATCCACGACCACGCCTGTACGCGCAGGCGTCGCCATTCGTGGCCGGCGATGACGAAACTCGTCCTCATGTGACTGTCTCGGTCTCCAGATCCGCCGCAATACGCAGAAACCGCTGTTCCAGGCGGGCCGTCTCGCCGCTCGTCACGGTGCCGATGTGACGCAGTGAGCCGCGATGCAGGATGGCTATGCGGTCGCAGCAGGCTTCGGCTTCGGCGAGCAGGTGCGTCGACAGCAACACGGCGTGATTCGCACGCAGCTCGCGAATCAGCTCGCGCATGCGAAGTGACTGGACCGGATCGAGGCCGGATGCCGGTTCGTCGAGCACGACGAGTGCGGGTTCGTGCAGCAGGGCCTGCGCGATGCCGACACGCTGCTGGAATCCCTTGGACAAATGCCCGATCAGCCGGCGCCGTACCTCGCCGAGATCGCAGCGCTCGATTTCGCGCCGCACCGCCGCGAGCGCATCGCGCCGCGAAAGGCCGTGCAGGCGTGCGCAGAACAGCAGGAATTCAGTGACGTCGAGCTCGATGTGTAGCGGCGCGCGCTCGGGCAGGTAGCCGATGCCGCGCCGGCCGCGCTCGGGGTTTTCGTAGAGATCCAGGCCTGCGAGCAGCACCTGGCCCCGATCCGGCGCCAGCACCCCGGCGATCATGCGCAGCGTGGTGGACTTGCCCGCGCCGTTGACGCCGAGCAGGCCGAGCACTTCCCCGCGCGCGACCTCGAGGCTCAGCGCGCTCACGGCCGTGCGGCCCGCGAGCGTGCGCGAGATACCGGCGGTGCGAAGGGTGGGGACAGAATCGGAGGAGGTCACAGACCGGGGATTGTGGCCAACTCGTTGCGCAAGCCACAAGCGCGGTGTTCCGAAACGGAGCAAAAACGAACGTTTGCGCACGTGGCACTTGCTTTGCTTCACGTAGTACCCACAAAGAACGTCGCGTATAGTCTTTCTCCGCCTTCCCTTTCCCCGCTGGCTCCTTAACCTATGTTTAACGCCGTGATCGAATTTCTGACCGGAGGACTGACTCAGGCCAGTTGGCCTTGGTTGATCGCCTACTTCGTGCTCGTCACGCAGCTGACGATCTTCTCCGTGACGCTCTACCTGCATCGCAGCCAGGCGCACCGCGGCGTCGACTTCCATCCGGTGCTGAACCACTTCTTCCGTTTCTGGACCTGGTTCTCGACCGCGATGGTCACGAAGGAATGGGTCGCGATCCACCGCAAGCACCACGCCAAGTGCGAAACCGAGGAAGACCCGCACAGCCCGGTCATCTACGGCATCCGCAAGGTGCTCTGGGACGGCGTCGATCTGTACCGTCAGGCGCGCCGCAACAGCGAGACCATGGACAAGTACGGACTCGGCACGCCGAATGACCGGATCGAGCGCCACGTCTATTCGGCGATGCCCGAGGTCGGCCCGACCCTGATGCTGTTCTTCAACTTCGCGCTGTTCGGCCTCTGGGGCGTCGTGATCTGGGCGTGCCAGATGATCTGGATCCCGTTCTGGGCCGCCGGCGTCGTCAACGGCCTCGGCCACTGGTGGGGCT
>CAMLSI010000343.1 GCA_946482585.1 uncultured Lysobacteraceae bacterium | reverse complement strand
CGCGCCGGTCGGACCAGCGCAGGCCGCCGCGCGCGACCGGGCCGAAGCGCAGGTGTACGCCCTCCACGCGCGGCGAGTAGACGAAGATCTCGCGGTAGGGCTTGGGCTTGGGCAGATCGGGCACCTGCGCCGGATCGAACTTGAAGCTGATGTAGTCCTTGGGCTTGCCGCCCTCGACCTGATAGAAGCTCGTGCGCAAGGTCGCGCGGATCACGCCCATGAAGCTGCGCAGGATGCGGTCCTCGTCGAGACTCGCGACGCGGTCGAGCAGCACGCGCACCACACCGATGATCGCCTCGGCCTGCGCGTCGCGCGACTCGCTGCGCGCGGCGTACAGCGTCTCGAACGCGGACGCATTGCTCGTGCGCACGTCCTCGGGCACCAGCGCATCGAGCTCCTTGGCCAGACGCTTGCGCGCATGTTCGACCGACGCCTTGGCGGCGCCTTCGCGCGCCGGATCGAACTTGGCTTCGAACAGCTCGACGAGCAGGCCGGCGATGGCCGGATACTGGTTGAGCGTCGCTTCCATGTAGGCCTGCGAGAACGGCACGCCGGTCTGCAGCAGGTATTTGCAATAGCCGCGCAGCATCGCGACCTGGCGCCAGTCCATCTGCGCGCCGAGGATCAGCTTGTTGAAGCCGTCGTTCTCGGCCTGGCCGCGCCAGATGCGTTCGAAGGCGTTCTGGAACGCTTCGCGCACTTCGTCGATGTCGAATTCGCAGGCCGCCGCCGGCTGCACGTCGAAATCCTGGATCGAGATCGTCGATTCGCCGAGATCCATTTCGTACGGATGCTCGGACAGGATCTTGAGGCCCATGTTCTCGAGCATGGGCAGCGCATCGGACAGCGTGATCGGCGTGCCGTAGCGGAACAATTTGAAGCGCAGGCCGTCGCCCTTCTTGCGCGAGCGGTACAGCGACAGGCGGATGTCGTCCGGCGTCTTCAGCGCCGCCGCGGCCTCGACATCGGCGACCGCCAGATGCGGCGTGACTTCTTCGATGTAGCTCGCCGGCAGCGCCTTGCCGTAGCGGTTCGCGAGCTTGAGCCCCTTGTCCTCGCCGTGTTTCTGCACCAGCGCGTCGCGCAGCTCGTCCGACCAGTTGCGCACGATCTGGCCGAGCCTGGCCTCGATCTCGGCGATGTCGTACTGCGCGCGTTCGCCGGGCTTGGGCCGGATGATCAGATGCAGGCGCGCGAGCGCGGATTCGCCGACCTGTACGGTGGAGTCCACGCGATCGCCGTGCAGCGCGCGCTTGAGCATGGCCTCGATGCGTTCGCGCGTCGCGTTGTCGAAGCGATCGCGCGGAATGAATACGAGGCAGGAAAAGAAGCGGCCGTATTTGTCGCGGCGCACGAACAGGCGCGAACGCGTGCGTTCCTGCAGTTGCAGGATGCCCATGGCCGTGGCGAACAGCTCGTCCTCGGTGGCCTGGAACAGCTCGTCGCGCGGCAGCGTTTCCATGATGTGGCGCAACGCCTTGCCCGAATGCGACTCGCGCTTGAGGCCCGAACGCCCCAGCGCCGACTCGACCTTCTGCCGCACCAGCGGTACGTCCTGCGGACGGCGCATGTAGGCGCCCGACGTGAACAGGCCGAGGAAACGCTGCTCGGTCACGGGCACGCCGGCGTCGTTGAAGCCGAGCACCGAGATGTAGTCCATGTAGCCCGGACGGTGCACCGTCGCGCGCGAATTCGTCTTGGTCAGGATGATCGCGTCGGTCGACCCCGATTGCGGCAGTCCGCGCGCAACCAGCGTGTTCAGCGGACGCGGCGCGGCGTCTTCGTCCTGCCGCAGGATGCCCAGGCCGGAGTTCGGCACGGTCACGAGCACGTCGACGCCGTTGACCTTGTCGACGGCGTATTCGCGATAACCGAGAAAGGTGAAGTGATCGTTCGCGACGAAGTTCAGGAATTCCTGCGCTTCGGCGACGCCGGCCGCATCGACCGGCAGCTTGCGCTGTGGCAGTTCGCGCGAGAGCTGCAGCATCTTGTCGCGCATCGCCGCCCAGTCGGCCACGGCGGCGCGCACGTCGTGCAGCGCGCGCGTCACGCTCTGCTGCAGGCGCTTGAGCTCTTCGGCCTCGGCGATGCGGCTGATCTCGAAATGCATGATCGATTCGGACTTGCCCTTGCCGCCGCCGTCGGTGCCGAGCGAGAGCACGTGGCCGCCGGCGTCTCGTTCGATCTGGTAGACCGGATGCACGATCGCATGCACGAGCAGGCCTGCGGCGCTGACCGCCATGCTCACCGAGTCGACGAGGAACGGCGCGTCGTCGGTGACGACCTGCAGCACGGTATGCGTCGATTCGTAGCCCTGATCGTCGAGCGAAGGATTGAATACGCGGACCGAAGCGGCGCCAGCCTTGCGCACGCGCACGAATTCGAGCAGATCCAGCGCCATCCTGGCCCATTGCGCCGCCGGTCGCGCCGCCAGGTCTTCCGCCGTTACCCGATGTAGCAAATGGGCAGTGAACGTCTGCGCCTCCTTGAGCCGCGCCGCGCTCAGCGTGCTCTTGAGTTCCGTCAGCACGGCCTCGACGGCCGGCGCCTGCGCATTCTCGCTCTTGGCGGACATGGGCTTCCCTGAAACTGTGAAAGAGGCCGCGGAGGATACGCCTCCGGGGCATAAGAAACCAGCCGAAAATCCCCTTAAAAACGGGCGTTTAACGCGGGGTCATCGAACCTGCGCGCGGTCGCCCGCAGGGCCTTCGCACGGCCGCCCGGCGCGGGCGGATTGCCAGTGCCATTCACGCACCGAATCGCAGGGGCCGCTTTTCCGGTCGAGGCCGATCCCCCATGACTTTGGTCGAAAGCCCATCGACGCTCCGTTTTCGCGCCGTTATGCTCGCGCCATTCCTGAACTGGACGGTACAGTCCAAGATATGCCCGCTTCCCCGTCCCGCACGTCCGCGCGCCAGCAGCGCATGCGCGAAGCCGCGATCGAACTGATGTTCGAACTCGGCTACGCCGTGAGCATGGACGCCGTCGCGCAACGCGCCGGCTGTTCCAAGCAGACCGTGTACGCCCATTTCGGCAGCAAGGAAGGCCTGTTCCGCAGCGTGGTGGCAGACCTGCTCGGCCCGATCGGCGCGAGCCTCGCGACTGACGACGTCGACCTGGATACCGCGCTGCGCCGCTTCGCGCGTGCGCATCTCGACCATCTCGCCCAACCGCGCACCGTGACTGCCATACGCATGCTCACCACCGACATCGCGCGCTTTCCGGACGAGGCCAGGGCCCTGTTCGACGCGGGCGCACTGTCGATCCAGCGGCGTCTCGCCGAATGCCTCGCCGCGGCCATGAGTCGCGGCGAACTGCGCCGCGACGACGCGGACCTGCTCGCCGAAATGCTGCTCGGCATGCTGGTCGGTTTCGATGTCGACCGCCGCCGCCTCGGCCTCCCCGGCCGCGATACGCCGCAGCAGCGCGACGACTGGGCCGACCGGGTCATCGACGCGTTTTTACGCGCCCATCGCGAGCCCGGCGTCAGCCTCCCCCTTTCTCTCTCCTCAAGGATGTCCTCATGAGCCCGCAGCTGCTGCGTCTGCTCCTTCCCCTGGGCCTGCTGCTGGGCCTCGCGGCCTGCGGCAAGAATGCCGGGCCGCCGCAGGCGCCGCCGCCGCCCGAAGTCGGCATCGTCGTCGCGAAGGCCGGCGCCGTGCCGCTGACGCGCGATCTCGTCGGCCGTCTCGCCGCGACGCGCACAGCCGAAGTGCGCGCCCGCGTGCCCGGCATCGTCGAGCGCCGGCTCTATGTCGAAGGCAGCGACGTCAAGGCGGGGCAGCCGCTGTTCGAAATCGATCCGGCGCCGCTGCAGGCGGCCCTGAACGCGCGCGAAGCGGCGCTGGGCCAGGCGCGCGCGAACGCGACCAACGCCGACGCGAAGGCCAAGCGCTATCAGGATCTCGCTGCGCGCGGCGTCATCGCCAAGCAGGATCTCGACGATGCCGTCGCCGCGCAGCGCACGAGCGCGGCCGCGGTGCGCCAGAGCCAGGCCGACGTCGATGCCGCGCGCCTGAACCTCGGCGATGCCGCGGTGACCGCGCCGATCGCCGGTCGCGCGGGCCGTGCGCGCGTGACCGAGGGCGCGCTGGTCGGCCAGGGCGAACCCACGCCGCTGGCGATGATCGAACAGATCGATCCGATCTACGTCGACTTCAGCCAGTCGGCCGCCGAAGTGTCTGACCTGCGCCGCGCACAGGCCGACGGCAAGCTCAAGCTCGCCGCGGCCGACCAGGTCGAGGTGCAGTTGTTCCTGCCCGACGGCAGCACCTACGGTCGCAGCGGCACCCTGAGCTTCGCCGATCTCGCGGTCGATCCGACCACGGGTTCGCTGTCATTGCGCGCCACGTTCCCGAATCCCGAGCGCACGCTGCTGCCGGGCATGTTCGTTAAGCTCCGTGTCGTGCAGGGCGAACTCGAACAGGCGTTCCTGCTGCCGCAGAAAGCGATCCAGCGCGACCCGAAGGGCGCCTACGTGCTCGTCGTCGGCAGCGACTCGAAAGTACAGCTCAAGCACGTCGAACTCGGCGAGCTGCGCGGTGCCGACTGGATCGTCAAGAGCGGCATCGACGACGGCGACCAGGTCGTCGTCTCGGGACTGCAGAAAGCGCAGCCGGACAAGCCGGCCAAGGCCGTCCCGCAGGAGCAGCTCGACAAAGGCCCGGCCGCCGCGCCGGCGCCCGCGCCGAAAGCGTGAGGAGAACGCACCGTGCCCCAATTTTTCATTGACCGCCCGATCTTCGCCTGGGTGATCGCGATACTGATCACGCTCGGCGGCGTGCTGACGATCTTCCGCCTCGGCGTCGAGTCGTATCCGCAGATCGCGCCGCCGCAGGTCGTGGTCAGCGCCAGCTACGCGGGCGCCAGCGCCGACACGGTCGAGAAGACCGTGACCCAGGTCATCGAGCAGCAGCTCAACGGCATCGACAACCTGCTCTACTTCAGCTCGACCTCGAACGCGAGCGGCAATGCGTCGATCACGCTGACGTTCCAGAGCGGTACCGATCCCGACATCGCGCAGGTGCAGACGCAGAACCGCGTCTCGCTCGCGCTGCCGCGCCTGCCGTCGGAAGTCACGCAACAGGGCGTGGTCGTGGCCAAGGCCAACGCGGGCTTCCTCATGGTCGCGGCGCTGAAATCCGACGACGGCTCGCAGGATTCCTACGCGCTCAACAACGTGATCTCGTCGCGCATCCTCGACCAGATCCAGCGCATCGCCGGCGTCGGCAGCGTCACGCAGTTCGGTTCCGAATACGCGATGCGCATCTGGCTCGATCCGGACAAGCTGCAGGGCTACGGCCTCGCGCCGGGCGCCGTGCTGACCGCGATCCGCGGCCAGAACGTGCAGTTCGCCTCGGGCGCGATCGGCTCGTCGCCGACCATCGACGAGCAGGGCATTTCCGCCAGCGTCATGGCCGAAGGCCGTTTCACGACGCCGGAGCAGTTCGAGAACATCGTGCTGCGCACCGCCGCCGACGGCACCACGGTCAAGATCAAGGACGTCGGCCGCGTCGAACTCGGGCCGTTCGCCTACGGCCGTGCGACCTACTACGGCAAGAACGCGATCGCGGGCTTCGCGGTGCAGCTGCTGCCGGGCGCGAACGCGCTGCAGGTCGCCGACGCGGTCAAGAAGCGCATGGACGAACTGCAGCCGAGCTTCCCGCCCGGCGTATCGTGGTTCACGCCCTACGACAGCACCACGTTCGTGCGCCTGTCGATTCTCGAAGTCGTCGAGACGCTCGTCATCGCGGTCGTGCTCGTGTTCGTCGTCATGCTCGTGTTCCTGCAGAACTTCCGCGCGACCCTGATCCCGACGCTCGTGATTCCGGTCGCGCTCGCGGGCACCTTCCTCGGCATGTATTTCATCGGCTTCACGATCAACCAGC
>CAMLSI010000342.1 GCA_946482585.1 uncultured Lysobacteraceae bacterium | reverse complement strand
TCGCGCTGGTTTCGCCGCCGTTCGCGCCGCGCAGATCGGTGTGCGGAATCCGCGGCACGTCGAGCGTGAGGTCGATGCGGTCGAGCAACGGACCCGACAGGCGCGAGCGATAGCGTGCGATGCCATCAGGAGTGCAGCGGCAACGCGCAACTGCATCGCCGGCATAACCGCAGGGACACGGATTCATCGCCGCGACGAGCTGGAACCGCGCCGGAAACTCGACCTGACGGGCCGCACGCGAAATCGCGATACGGCCGGATTCCAGCGGTTCGCGCAGCACTTCGAGCACGTGGCGGTTGAATTCGGGCAACTCGTCGAGGAACAGCACGCCGTGGTGCGCGAGCGAGATTTCGCCGGGCCGCGGAATCGAGCCGCCGCCGACGAGCGCCGCCGCCGACGCCGTGTGATGCGGATGACGGAACGCGCGTTTTTTCCAGGCGCGTACGTCGTTGTCGTGGCCGGCCACGGAACGGATCGCCGCGAGCTCCAGCGCTTCGTGTTCCTCCAGCGGCGGCAGGATGCCGGGCAGGCGGCTCGCGAGCATGGTCTTGCCCGTGCCGGGCACGCCGCAGAACAGCAGGTTGTGGCTGCCCGCGGCTGCGATTTCGAGCGCGCGCCGCGCGGCCGGCTGACCGCGCACGTCGGCGAGGTCGAGCGGTTCTGCCTCGGCCGCGGCGGCCGTCGTCGACACATCGGCGACGGCGAGCTCGCCGCGTCCGGCAAGATGCGCGCACACGTCGAGCAGGCTGTCGGCGACACGCACGTCGGCACCCGCGGCCAGCGCGGCCTCCGCGCCGTTGCCGCGCGGAACGATCACGCGTCGTCCGGCGCGTGCCGCCTGCAGCACCGCCGGCAGCACGCCCTGCACCGGCCGCAGCTCGCCCGACAGGGCGAGCTCGCCGACGAATTCGTGCCCGGCCAGCGCCGCGCGCGGCAGCCCGCCATTCGCCGCGACGATGCCGAGCGCGATCGGCAGATCGAAGCGACCGCCGTCCTTCGGCAGGTCCGCCGGCGCGAGATTCACCGTGACGCGCCGCGCCGGATAGTCGAGCTTCGCGTTGAGGATCGCGACGCGCACGCGGTCGCGCGCCTCCTTTACCGCGGTTTCCGGCAGCCCGACGATGGCCGTGCCCGGCAAGCCCCCCGACAAATGCACCTCGACCGTGACCGCCGGTGCGGTGACGCCGTCCTGGGCGCGGGAATGGACGATGGCGAGGCTCATGACGGATCGCGGCGATGGGACTCCGTCACACGCTAGCGAGCGCGTGCGCGCGGCGCATCAGCGATGCGCCGATGAATGGCTCGGAATTTTCGCGCCCCCGGGCCGGTGCGCGTCGACGCGCACCGTGTCTTGCTCGAGCTCGCGTGATGAGCGCCGAAGCGGAACCTCACGCTCGCGCGACTACGGCAGATCGAACAGCAGCACTTCGGCGTCCCGGCCTGCATCGAGCACCACGCGCGACTCGTCGGCGAAGCTCGCTGCGTCGCCGGCCTCGAACTCGCGGCCGTTCACCCGCACGGCGCCGCGTGCGACATGGACGTAGCCGCGGCGGCCCGGCGCGAATTCGTGCTCGACGCGTTCGCTGCCGTCGACGAGTGCCGCGTAGACGGATGCGTTCTGGTTCATGCGCAGCGAACCGTCGCGACCGTCGGGCGAGACGACGAGCCGCAACTGGCCGCGCTTGGACGCCGCGTCGAAATGCTTTTCCTCATAGCCCGGCGGCTGTCCGCTCTTGTCCGGGAACACCCAGATCTGCAGAAAGTGCACGGGCTCGGCTGCCGAGTGGTTGAACTCGCTGTGCATGACGCCCGTGCCGGCGCTCATGCGCTGGACGTCGCCGTAGCGCAGCACCGAACCGTTGCCCATGCTGTCCTTGTGCTCCAGCGCGCCCCGCAGCACGTAGGAGATGATCTCCATGTCCTTGTGGCTGTGCGTGCCGAAACCCTGCCCGCCGATGACCGTGTCTTCGTTGATCACGCGCAGCGGACCGAAGCCCATGTGGCGCGGATCGTTGTAACCGGCAAACGAAAACGTGTGACGCGAGCTGAGCCAGCCGTGCTCGGCGTGGCCGCGGTCTGCGCTTCTGCGGATTTCCATGATGACGTCGCTCCCGAATCGTGATCGAATCTGTCGAATGTGCCGGTCCGAATCGCGCTTTTGGTGTGTTCGCGGCTTCTCGCGCGGCATTCTTCGCCGGACCCGCAGTATGCGGGCCGCCGATCGGCTCGAAAAGCGAGCGTTTTTCCATCCTGTCATCGAAATTTTCGAATGTTGAAGCTCAGTCTCGACGCCCTGCAGATCCTCGACGCCATCGACCGGCGCGGCTCGTTCGCGGCGGCCGGCAAGGAACTGCACAAGGTGCCGTCGACGATTTCGTACACGGTCGCGAAGCTCGAGGACGACCTCGGTGTGAGCGTGTTCGAACGCCAGGGCCCGAAAGCCACGCTCACCGCGGCCGGGCGGGAACTGCTCGATGAAGGACGCCATCTGCTCCGCGCGGCGATCGACCTCGAACTGCGCGTGAAGAAGGTCTCGGCCGGCTGGGAAACCCGGTTCGCGATCGGCATGGATTCGCTGTTCGATCCGGCTGCGCTCGCGCAGGACCTGTGCGATTTCTACGCGGTCACGCGCCATACGCGCCTGCGGTTCGCGCAGGACGCGCTGACCGGCACGTGGGAAGCGCTGCTCGATCGCCGCGTCGACGTGCTGATCGGCGCCGCGGGTGACGGTCCTTCGGGCGGCGGCCATCTGTGCGAACCGATGGGCACGCTGCCGTTCGTGTTCGCCGTCGCGCCGTCCCACCCGCTGGCGAAGCTGCGCCGCCGACTCACGAACGCGGACCTGCAGCGGCATCGCGCCATCGTCGTCGCGGACTCGGCGCGCAAGCTGATCCCGCGCACCGTCGGCGTGCTCGCGGGCCAGGATGCACTCACGGTGCCGGACATGCGCACCAAGATCGCGATGCAGAAAGCCGGCATCGGCTTCGGTTTTCTGCCCGAACCATTCGCGCGCAGGGCGCTCGAACGCCGCGAGCTCGTCATCAAGGAGGTCGACGAACCCAAGCCGCCGGAGACGTTCCATCTCGCCTGGCGCACTGGCGAAACCGGCGCCGCACAGCAGTGGTGGCTCGATCGCGCGCGATCGCACGGCATGTTCGATCGGCTGGTTGCTCTCGCGGCAAAGACGTGAGGCATCACATGGCGGGATGCGGACCGAAGCGGCGCAACAGCCCGGCGCCGGCCCGCGCCCCGCCGGTTCCCTCG
Source organism: uncultured Lysobacteraceae bacterium (assembly GCA_946482585.1). The sequence goes on along the minus strand of CAMLSI010000342.1, from coordinate 2,626 downwards.
ATCCGGTGCGAATTGGCCTGCGCGCACGCGCCGCCGCTTTGCTTCAATGCCATCTCCCGTCTCGCCCCTTCGGAGAAGCCATGTCCGTTTCGATACGCCGCCTTCTGCCGGACGATCGCGCCGGCTGGGATCCGCTCTGGTCGGCTTACTGCGCGTTCTATCGCGCGGACGTCGATGCCGCCATCACAGCGCATACCTATGCGCAGCTCTGCGAGGGCGCCGGCATGATCGGCTTCGTCGCACTCGGCGATGACGGTTCGCCGGTCGGATTCGCCCACGCGCTGTTCCACGCGTCGACCTGGTCGATGCGCGGGTATTGCTATCTCGAGGACATGTACGTGGCGCCGGAATGCCGCGGCGGCCATGTCGCGCGCAGATTGATCGAGGCGGTCTATGCCGAGGCCGACGCGCGCGGCGCCGAACGCGTGTACTGGCACACGCAGGAATTCAACGCACCGGCGCGTTCGCTCTACGACACGATCGCGCGGCGGACTTCGTTCATCGTCTATCGGCGCTGAACACCGAAGTCCGGCGCCGGAGTCCCCTGGTTCGAGGGGACTCCGGAAAGCCGCCGTCCGGTGTCTTTCGACGTTTCGCCGGCTCAGTACGCCTGCTTCAGATACGTGATCTGTATCGTCCCGCCCGTTACATATGCCGCGCGCTGGTTGTTGCACGTGCCGTTGTCACTGCGCTCGTCGCAGTAGTTCGTGCCGTCGGGTCCGACGATGGGCGCATAGGCCGTGCCGCCGGGTGTCTTGCAACCGGCCGGGGTGCCGGTCGCGAGTGGGGCTTTCTGCGGTGCGGCGCAGCTGGCCGAGGGATTCGGATAACCCGAGTTCGCGAGCTTGCCGTTGCAGTTGGTCGCGGCCCAGCCGAATACGCCGGGCTTGTTCGCGTTCTTGCCCAACACGTCGTTCTGCGCGGTGCTCGTGGCGGCGGGCCAGCCGGGGCCGCTCGTGACGACCTTGAGGATGGAATTCACGCCGTTGACCGCGCTGATGTCGGTGTCGTCGGCGTTGGCGCAGGTGCTGCCGACCGAACCGTTGACGCCGAAGTTGATCGAGGCTTCGGCGAGGTTCGACGCATTGGGGAATACGCTGTTGCTGCAGCCGTTGTTGTTGGTGAAGCCATCGTTGGCCGGCGTGAAGAAGAAGTTGAACGTGACCGCCGCGCTGCATTGCGCGGAACCGCAGGCGAACGCCTGCGGCGTGTAGGTGATGGTTTCGTTGGCGTCCATGGCATAGGAGCCTTTATCGCTGACGCCGGGCACGGGTGTGAACGTGACGGTCTTGCCGGCGACGCTCGACGTGAACGCGAGGCGCGCGTCGCCGAGACTGACGATCTGCGTGCCGAGGCTGCTGCAGCCCGCGGGCGGCGAGGCCGGCGGCTGGCCGAGCACGAGGTTGGCGTACACGGTTGCGCTGGAACCGTTCGTGACGCTGACGCCGGTCGGCGAAGCATTGTTCTGCAGGCTGTTCGACGAGCCCGACTGGGCCGGCGCGTAGCCGCTGACGAGCATCAGTGCGGCGGCAAGGACAATCCGTACGCGAAGGTCATGGTGCAGCATGGTCACTCCCCTGGCAGGCGACGAGAATCACGCGGGAGCCGCCGTGCCGCGACGACGGCGAGCTCGGTGAGTATGGAACGGTCGCCGGTAGGCGACACGCGGCCGCCAGAAGCTACCTGTGTACTTCGCCGCTTACAAGCTTTGTAGCCGATGCCCTTACCGCGTCGGCGGCGCTGATGCGCGCGATGACGCGCCACGCACGCATCGTGCGATGCGGCAGACGATGGTGCGCAGGATGAAACCGACGCGACGCTCCTGGTCTCGAAGCTCCGACACGGACGATTCGATGGCGGAACCGCGGGAAGGTGGCCGTCCGTGGCCGTGCTCCGTCGCCCGAGCGGCTCGGGCGACGGACTCCAAACAGGCGCGCGACGTTCCCCCGCCGCTGCGCCATGCCTGCGGGTTGAAGGCTCGATGGGAGTTCGCGCCGCCAGCGGCGCGAAAGTCAGTGCCGCGGGGTCTGCAACAGTTTTTCGAGTTCCGCGACGCGGCTCTCGAGCGTTTCGACCATTTCGCGTGTCCGCAGCAACACGCTGCGCTGCACGTCGAATTCTTCGCGCGTGACGAGATCGAGCTTGCGCAGGCCGGCGCGCAGCGCATCGCGCACGTTGTCGGCGATATCGGCGCCGGCGCTGCCCACGCCGGCCGGAATCAGCGCGGTCACGCGGCGGACGAGTTCGTCGAGGGTGCGGGCGTCGATCATGGCAATTCTCCGAAAGCGAAAGGCGCTCGCGAAACGGAGGCTGCGGAGCCGCTGCCAGGCGCATCGTGTCGCGGGAGCCGGGCCGGCGATGAGCCGGCGAATCGACGCGTAGTGTAGCCGAGGCCGCAGGCGCCGGCCCTCGGAAACGGCTGAATCTCGCCTCGGAAACTTCCGACGGGAGACGCATTGTCCGCAAAGTCCGAACGTCGGATCGCGACGGGAAGCGCCGCGCTCCCGAGCGGACCGGGGCGTGCCGGCGTTCGGCTATAGTCGCGGCCGTGCGCGGCCCGCGCATCGACGCCAACGCAAGGATTCCCGTCATGAAGATGATCACGGCCATCATCAAGCCGTTCAAA
>CAMLSI010000341.1 GCA_946482585.1 uncultured Lysobacteraceae bacterium | reverse complement strand
ATTGCCGACCCCTCGAACTGCTCGACGGTCCGTGTCTTGACGTAGGCAGCGGCACCCGTGCCGATGAGCGTGGTCGCGATGTCCCAGGCATTCGTCGTGCGCGTGTAGTGCAACTGCCCATCGGGCAGATCTCGCCTTACCTCTTCGCTGAGCAGCCGCGGATCGTCTTCGACCAGCGTGTTGCTGAACCGGCGTTGTTTGTAGGTTGTTTCATAGCCGTCCACAGGCTCGGCCTTGACCGAATGGGTCGCGAACCCGAGGAAACGGCCGCTGGCCCGGTCGATGCGGCCGGCCACGTAGCTGTGCGTTTCGGTCCGCGGCGCACCGCTGAGCGAATCCGTGTCGTGCACGATCTGCTTGACCACGTAGTTCGCCGGCGCGCCGCAGACGTTGTCCGGCGCGTTCTCGCAGTTCAGGTACTTCAGCACCGTGCCGGTGTCGTTCGGCGAGGCGTAGGTGATGGCGTGCGTCGCCGGCGCATCGAAGGAACTCGTGACGTTGTTCGGCCCTTCGCGGATTTCGGTCAGCAGCGCCGAAGGCGCGCCGATGGAGTTGCCGAAGTACACCTTGAGATGGGAATTACTGATGTTGTCGACGTCGGTGACGACGACGTCCGGCCTGAGGTCGCCGTTGACGTCGCCGATCAACGCCGGCGAACGGCTGTAGATGTTGCTCCCGCCCGTGGCCGCATCGTTGAGCGTCCGCCGCGAAAACGGCGCCACCGAGGCGGCGAGCGTGCCGACGGACTGGAAGCCGATGATGTCTTTGGGCGAACGCGGAAACTCGACCACGTCGAGCTGGTCGACCGTGTCCGGATCGGGATCGCCCTGAGCGACGCTGCTGCGGCTCGGAATCACGAGTTCCTGACGGCCGTCGCCGTCCATGTCCGCCACGAGCGCGTGCTCGAACGCATGCTGCGAGGAGGGCGTGTAATTGACGTAGATCGGCTTGAGGAAGCGCTGGCTGTAGCCTTCGTCGGCGGTGATGTCGCTGCCGTCCCAGAGCTCGTGGCCGGTGTTGTACCAGATCCAGAGTTTCTTCTTCGCGCCGGCGGCGGTCGTGCCGCCGTCGACGGGGCTGTCGACGACGAGATCCATCTGGCCGTCGCCGTTGAAGTCGCCTTGCTTGATGACGCGCGAGGAGAGATCCAGCGTCGGGAATTCGCCGGCCTGCGTGTTCGCCGACGGGAACTTGCTCCAGCGCACCGGGCGCTGCGCGGTGAAATCGAAGCCGCCGATCGTGTAGGTGAGGCGCAGAGTCAGGTGGGACACCACGCCCGCAACCGAGTTCGGAAAAGACGGATTGACCGAAGGACGCACTTGTACGTACCAGGTGCCCGCGGCGGGCGCGTCGACGAGGCAGGCTTCCTTTTGTTTATCCTGGACCTTGTAGGTGCCGCTCGTGTAGCTGTAGTCGTACACCGGCGACAAGTGCGGCCGGCAGTCGTAGTTCGTCGTCGTTGGCGCCGCTCCGCGGCGCACATACAGATCGGAGTCGTAGTACGGCTGAGACTCGGGAATCGGGGGAAAGTTGTATTGGGGCGCACGACCCTCGATCGAGACGGAAAGGTTCGTTGCGTTTGCAGGAATTTCGGTGCTGAACGTGATCACGTCGTTTGGCGCTGCCCCGGAGATGTCCGGCTTGTCCAGGCAGCCCGTGCAGGGCGAGGGGTCGACGGTGAACTCCTCGAAACCGCGGCTCATCAGCTGGTCCGACCACGCATGCGTGTCGGAGTAAAAGTACGTAGTGCTGCCGTTGCCACGGAACGGATCGAGGTCAGGCTCGGCGAAACAGTGACCAGGCGAGTTGGGGCTCGGCTTGTTGCAGACGTTGCGGTTGAACAGCAGCGACGTCGGCGATCCATTGTCGTAGTTGATCGCCATGACGCGCCGTGCGTGCGTGAGCGTCTGCGGCGTCCAGGGAGGCGGCTGCGTGTAGTGGCTGGTGTATTCGCGCAGGATCTGGTTGTTGAACGCGTAGGGCAGTTCGAAGCCGCCGTTCTTCTTTCCGTCGGCGCGCATCCACGCGGATTCGATCTGCGCGTAGTAAGCCTCCGCGGTCGGCGGATTGTTGTCGTTGCCGATCGAGGTGCCAAGGTAGCGGTAGGTCATCAGGTCCACGACCTTGTCGCCGGTGAAGTCGCCGGCGACGAGGGCGTTGTAGTCGAACGCGGGCGTCTGGTCCGGTCTCGCGCTGACGAGCAGGTTCTTGAACTCGTACGGGATCGACACGCGCTGCGCGCCGTTGTTCTTGTCGAACAGCAGCGGGTTCAGGTTGCCGTCGCTCTGGAACGGCAGTATGTCCACGGTGCCGTTCCCGTCGTAGTCGAGCGCGAGTCCGCCGCCGACTTCGGTCGGTGTCGCATCGGCGACCTTGATCGAGCGGTCGAAGAGCTTGTGGCGGTCGTTGCCCAGGCCCTCCTTGCCGCGGCTCGGCAGCAGATACCAGCCCTTGCCGATGCTGCCGGCACTGACGACGACGTCGTCGATGCCGTCGCCGTTGGCGTCGTGCAACCAGGCGCGGTGATCGGCGTCGTATTCGTAGCCCGGCAGCTGGACGGTCTGCTCGTAGGCCGGCGTCAACGTGTAGGTATAGGGCGTCGCCAGCGAGAACGTGAACTGCGTCGGCAGGTTGCAGCTCGTATCGTCGGTGCCGCAGTGGCCGATCTGCTTGAGCCGCGTCGGCTGATCGTTGCTGCCGTAGCTGAACGTATAGGCGGAGGCCCGCTTGTGCTGCGTGTCCGTGGGCGCGCGCCGCCACACGGTGATCTTCTTGAGCCGATTGTCGGCGCGGTCGAGACGGCCGAGGAAGAAGCCGCCGTTGCGGTCGGTCGGCCGGGATTCGTAGTCGAAGGTGACTTTGATCTGTTCCTGGTGGCCGTAATAGATCGTTCCCGGCAGCAGCTGATAAGGCGTCGAGGTGCCCGGCGCCGTTTCCTGACCTATCCAGTCGTAGCGGATGCGATTGCCGAAGCGGTCGGTGGAGCGTGTGAGCGGCAAGGTGAACGCGCGCCGGTAGCGCGAATCGCCGGGGTCGCCGTAGCGGTGCACGGTGCCGTCGGGATCGGTGACTTCGAAATAGACGTTCGCCGGATCGCCGGCGGACGTGACTCGTTTGATGCGGCGCTGGCTGAAATGCTCGGTATGGAAGCTGTCGGCGGCGCTGTCGGGGAGCAGACGTTCGCCGTCGAGGCACAGCGGCATGCGGCGGAAATCCACGTTCCGGCGTTGTTCCCGGCAGACGGAAATCGCCGGCAGCCCGCTCAGCGAGAAGCCCATGCCGAGCAGGCCGTTGCCGCCAGCGCTGTCGTAGCTGACGGCGAGGTCCGGCGCCATGTCGTTCGGCCCGGGCGGCAGGTCGATCGGCACGCGGTAGGTCGCATTGCCGACGTCGTTCACGGCGAAGCTGCCGGGAATGCTGCCGAACTGCGGGGTATCGGCGCTGACCAGCGGCGGCAGCACGACCGGCGATTCGGCCGCGGCCACCGTGCCGGCGGCGCGTGCGCTGGTGTCGCTCGACGGCGCGACCGGCGCAGCGAGACCGGCGGTGACGCTGAGCAGCAGAGATCCTAGGAACACGAGAACGCGAGGGCGGTTAGCCATGTCGGGAAAACGCGAGTGGAGGTCGCGCCAGTATTCCGAACGCGGCCCTGCCCGCGCCCCTGTCATCGGAGGTAAAGAAATGCCTGCGGACGATTACGGCAACGTCGCGCGTTGCAATCGGCGATTTGACAAAGGCAGGCACGAATCTACCTCCGATGACAGGGGCGACGCGGTCGCCGTTGGCTGCACACTGTCGCGACGGCCGTGTCGATTCGGCCGCCCGAGGGAAAGATGGGGCACAGCGTCGAGACCTACCGCAGCGTCGTGCAGACCGTCGATCTCGACGGGTTCGGACAAATGAGCCCGCTCGCCTACGCCGCCAGCTTCGACTGCGCCACCTGGCAGTTCCTCGCCCGCCTGAACCTCACGCGCGGCGCGCTCAAGCGGAAGTGTCGCGGCGTCGCCGTACTCGATCAGCGCACGCAGTTTCACCTCGACGCCGTGGACGGCGACCTGCTCGAAGCGCGCAGCAGCCTCGTCGCGTACTCGGCGACGACGTTGCGTCTGCGTCACTGCCTCTACCGGAGTGAGACCGGCAGGGAGATTGCCGTGAGCGAAGTGCTCCTTGCCTGTCTCGATCGCCGGACGCGCCTCTCGGTGCCGCTGCCGCCGGAAGTGGTCGCCAGTGCACGCGAGCTCATGGACGAACCGCCGGCCGTGGCGATCGAGCCGGCGACGGCTTAGCATGGATCCCTCAGCACTCGCACCGCATGCATTGCCGAATCCGCCGTGACGGAACCGAAACTACGCATCCTGCTGGTCGACGACCATGCCATCGTGCGCGAAGGCATCCGCTCGCTGCTCGATGCCGAACCCGACCTGCAGGTCGCCGGCGAAGTGGGTTCCGCGGAAGACGCGCTGATCTATCTGGCTTCCGCCACCGTGGACCTGGTCACGCTCGACCTGCGCATGCCCGGCATGCCGGCGGACGCAGCCGTGCGCGCACTGCTGAAGGCGGCGCCCGGCCTGCGCGTGCTGATCCTGACGAGCTATTTCGTCGACGCGGAGGTGCGCGCGGTGCTCGCAGCCGGCGCGGCCGGCTACGTCGTGAAGGACGCGCGGCGCGAGGACATCCTGACGGCCGTGCGGGCGGTGCTGGCCGGCGAGAACTGGATCCATCCGACGGTGCAGGGGCGGGTGTTGAAGTTGCTGCGCCGCGACGACGAACCGCAGATCACGCCGCGCGAACGCGACGTGCTGGATCTGCTCGGACGCGGCCTCAGCAACAAGCGCATCGCGCAGACGCTCGGCATCACCGAGGGCACCGTGAAAAGCTATCTCAGGCTCATTTTTCCGAAGATAGGCGCAACCGACCGCCTGCAGGCCGCGCTGTATGCGCGCGGCCTGCCCGAGCCGAAATCGTAGCGCCCGCGGCTTCACGGCGCCTGGAAGTCGGCGGCGAAGATGCGGTCGTCGAGCGGCTGCCACACGGGCCCGACGGCCGTCACCTGCATGCCCTGGACGCCGGCATACAGCACCTGCGCCGGCGCATCGCCGAAACGCACGCTGCCACCGAACGCGGTGAGGCCCTGGTGCAAGGTCACCGTCGCCTGCGCGCCGTCGGCGCGCGTCAGCCGCACCACCCAGTCGCCGCCGACCGTCGACAGCGCCGCCGTCAGCGGCGCCTCGCTCGCGTCGCGTGCATGCAGCACGTGCAGGAAATAGCTTTCCGCGCTGCCGCTGTCGTCGACCTCGAGACGGAACTGGCCTAGCCCGCAGCCGCTGCACGTACGCTCGTCGACGATGCGCGGTGCCGCGGCCGCGGGCAGCAGCAGGTGCGCGTCGAATGCCTGGTCGCCCTCGACGGCGCCGACGCGCTTGCCGCTGACGCTCGGTGCTCTGGAAAAATGCACGACGGCCGTCTTGCGCACCGCCGCTGCGCCCTTGTGCGGACCGTCGAAGCCGCTGCCCCCGCAGGGATCGGAATAGACCGGCAGCAGCGAGTCCGAACTCGCGCGCAGGCGATCGAGCACGACGAGCGCGTTCCAGGCGCGCAGATAGATCAGTTCGCGCGCGACGGCGTCGCTGTACGGCCAGTCGTCCTCGGCGAGCCAGCAATGGTCCGGGGCGACCGGCAGCGAGCGGTAGCCGGGACGCAGGTCGACGGCGGCGTACAGGTAGTCTTGCGCGCTCTGCAGCCGCTGCACGACCGGCTGCGCCGCGAAACTGGCGATCTGCCCCTTGCCTTCGAACAGCACGGTGTTGTGCGCGATGGAATCGTGCACGTCCGCGCGTCCGACACCGGCCAGGCCCGCGACATAATCCGCGCCGCGATAGCCGGCGCTGGCGCGGCTC
>CAMLSI010000340.1 GCA_946482585.1 uncultured Lysobacteraceae bacterium | reverse complement strand
AGGGCCACATCCCGGAACGCCCGGCAGGCCAGCGCGATCCGCTGCTGCAGGCGATCAAGGGCGCTTTCCTCTGAACGACGCGCGCGCGGCACGACCGCCGCGCGCGATCGCGATCCGCGACGCCGTGCGTTCACGTACATTGCGGCGACCGCTCTCCGGAATTCCCGCATGCTCGCCGCACTTCCCCTGCTGTTCGCACTCACGGCAACCACTGCCGACGACTGCGCCGCGCTGTACGCGGCGCATCTGCGCAGCGATCTCGAACTGTCCGTCGACGCCTTCGACCAGACCGAAGGCCAGGGCTTTCGCGCGCTCGCTGCGGCGGGCTGCTCGAAAGAAGCCGGCGACCTGATCGAAGCCTGGATCGCGCGTCACTCGCCGGCACCGGCGCACGTGCACTGGCATCTAGCGCAGCAGCGTGCCGAGCACGACGACCGTGCCGCCGCGATCGCGGCGGCGCGGCGCTCGTTGAAGCCGGACGAGGCGGCGGACGCCGCGTTCAAGTGGAACGACTACGTGCTCGCGACGATCGCGTTCCTCGAACGCGACCGCGTCGCATTCGAGCAGCACAGGGCGGTGCTCGCCGCCGCAACCGCACACCAGGGCAACGCGATGAACCTGCGCCTCATCGATGCGCTCGGGCGGCACTTCGATCTCGATTATCGGCAGGCTGTCGCGAAGGGGTTGGACGAGACGCGCTGACGCGCGACGGGTTCGCCGCACCGTGGGCACGGGAAATCGGCGGCACTGGAACTAGCAATGCAGCCGCAACACGCTGCATGCCGCTTCCGCCGGAGCGCGCCATGACGTCGACATCGTTGCATCGGTCCGCCGCAGCCGGCTTTGCGCAGGGTGCCGACGGCGATGCGCGCAACCGCCCCGACTGTCCGACCGCCGCCGTCGGCTGGCTCCCGATGCGCTCACGCTCGATGAAACGGCAGCGGCGGTCGACCTTTGGCGCCGGCGACAGCAAATTCCTGCCGAATCTGCTCGCGACCGGCGCGCGCGTGATCGCGATCGAGCCGGTCGCGGCGATGCGCGAGCGACGTGCGGCAGCGTATCCGCAGGTCGCGGCACTCGACGGCACGGCCGACGCGATGCCGCTCGCGGATGCCTCGGCCGGTGCGGTCGTCTGCGCGACCGCGTTCCACTGGTTCGCGACGCGCGCGGCGCTGACCGATATTCATCGCGTGCCGAAACCCGGCGGACGCCTCGGCCTGGTCTGGAACGATGCCGGATCACTTCGAGCCGCACCGGCTCCCGATACGGCTGAGTGCTGCGGCAGTCAATTCGGGAGTTGAGGAGTGCGGGCATCGGTCCGCACCTCAACTACCTGGAGAGATACAGATGTCGATTCGTATTGCATTGCTCGGCGCGGCGCTCGCGGCGGGTTGGATGAGCACGACCGTGGCTGCCGATTCCGCCGCCGCGTCGTTCGGCAGCGAAGCCGAGTTCGTCGCCAAGTTCGGCGCGCAGGCGCAGAAGACCGGCAAGGGCCAGTACAGCCTGCAGCGCGGCGGCACGAACTACACCGTGAACTTCGGCGCCGCGGCGCTGCGCGCGACGCTCTCGGAAGTGGAATCACAGCTGGAAAACCTGTCGCACCGCGGCGACGGTTCGGCCAAGGCGGCCGGCGATCGCGCGCACCTGCAGCACCGCCGCGAAGAGCTGCTGCAGCGCCTGAGCACGACCGGTGCGAAGGCTTACGATGAGGCCCCGCTCGAGCAGTGCGGCTTCAAGGTCTCGTTGCAGTCGAGTGCGGTGCCGCAGATCGCCAGCGGCTTCGCGATGGCCAGCGCGAGCGTGACTCCCTCGGGCACAGTCCCGGCCGGCGGCTGGCAAGCCACCATCGAGTTGTATGCAACGGCCGGCGCCGCCGATCTCAGCGCTCCCGGCGGCGGACTGACCGCTCGCAACACCGACTACGTCGGCCATGTGACCTACAACAACTACACGAGCCCGCCCCGTCCGGCACAGGCCGAAATCATGGCCTGGTACACCTGCCTGCGCGCGACGAGCAGTGCGGAAGTGACCGCGCCCAGCGGCAACATCTGGTTCCCGAACTACTGCGGTCCGCCGATCACGGTCGTCGCGCAGTACCCCGGCCCGGGTTGTCCGGCCTACTACTGACCGCTGTACGGACGACAGGTCATGAAGGCCTGTCGTCCGCAGCACGCGCCGGCTACGGCAATGTCCGCTCAGTCGGCGTAGCTCAGTTCCGACGAAATGCGCAGTTCGCCGTGCGACCAGCGGAACTCGTAGCTGCCGCGGCGGCCCACGGTCGCCATCAAGGGCCGGAAGTTCTCGGTCGCCGCGCCCGCAATCGGAATGGCCACGGATGCGAGCGGCCGGCCGGCCGCGTCGAGATCGGCGACGAGCACGACGACCTCGCCTTCGGGCGTCCAGTTCAATTCGACCGCGAACTCATCGGAGGCCGTCGGCACGAAATCCTGCTGCACGCCGTCGAGGACGATGCGGACCTGATTGCCGACATGCGGCCAGGTGTAGCCCGAGCGATAGCTGCTGTAGTCGATGCGAAGTTCCGACGTGAGGCCCGATGCCATCGGAATGACCCAGGTGACGATGCCGGGCCACCAGCTGCGCGCACCCGAGACCGGATCGGCATTGCCGGCGTAGCCGCGCGCGTCGATGTCCAGACGATGGCGGGACAGGGCGACGCCGTCCGTATCGCGCTCGAGGTAAGCCCAGTAGCTCCCGCCCGGCCCGACGGCCACGTTGAGATCGTCGCAGGTGGCGTACTCCTCGATCGGATTCTGCGTCCCGGCGAGCAGCGAAGCGCGCGAGCGCGCCGGCATGCCGAGCTGCTGCGGCGCCGCGGGCAGGTTGTAGAGCGTGAACGGGAGCGCGGCCGTCGCTGCGACGCTCTCGCAGCCGCGAGTGCCGTAGCGGCAGCCGAACTGACACGGCACGGCGCTGGCGACGGAGGGCAGCAGCGCGAGCGCGAGAAAAGAACCGGAAAGCGTGGTCTTCATGAAATCCCCTGGATACGAATGTGTGAATGGACAGGCGCGGCCGCTCTACGGCCGTCGCAGAACATCAACTCCCGGGTCGGCCCAGGATGCGCTCAACGCGGCGCCGCTGCGGATCGTGCGCGGGGACTTCGCGGCTCAGGATCGGCGCGGCCTCGGCCCAGCGCTGTGCCGATGCCTGCGACCGGCCGCGACGCCGATCGACGATGGCGAGTTCGCTTTGCGCCAGGGCATAGAGCATGCCGCGCTTCGTATCGAGCTTCAGCGGCACTTCGAATTCGCGTTCGGCCTCGGCCCAGCGGCGCTGATCGCTGAGCGAGGCGCCGAGCCCGACGCGAAACAAGGCCTGGCCCTTGGTCGGACCGGGATTCAGCTTCTCGGAAATCGTCAGCGCACGGCGATAGCTCTGCTCGGCGGCAGGGGCGTCGGAGGCGAGCAGGCGTTGCGTCTCGCCGAGGTTGTACCAGGTCTGCGCGAGATGCGGATGGACGTCGCCGACGCGCTGCTGCAATACCTCGATGCAGCGCCGGTAGTCGGCCAGCGCGCCGGCCGCATCGCCTTGCTCGGCACGCAGATTGCCGCGCAGATTCAGTGCATGCGCCACGCGCAGGCTGTCATCTCCGAATACGTGCTCGGCCGAGCGCAGCTGTTCTTCTGCATACCGCGCGGCGGTCTGCGCGTCACCGATGCGACTCGCTTCGACGGCGAGCAGGCGCAGGGTTTCCAGCAGGCTCGGATGATGCGCGGGCAGGTGCTCGCGCTGGACCGCCAGCAGTGCTTCGAGCACCTGCGCGCCTTCGGCTTCGCGTCCGAGCGCGGCGAGCAGACGCGCGCGCAGGCGGCGCGCCGGCGCGACGATTTCGTTGTCCGCGATGCCGCCGCGGCGCAACGCCGCATCCGCCTGTTCGAGCGCAGCGAGCGCCTGTTCGGGCTGACTTCCGCGCAGCGTCCGCGCGCGCATCAGCCAGGTGCGCGCCTGGCTGAGCGCATCGGCGTCGGCCGCGAGCGCGGCCACGGCCTGCTCGCTGAGCGCGATGGCCTCGTTCGGGTTGCCGGCACCGAGTTCGGCTTCGGCGCGCAGGCGCAGACGCTCCTGCGCCGACGCCGCATCGGTCGTCATTCCCGGCAGCGCGAGCAACCGGCGCGCCTGGTCGTAACGCTGCAGACCCAGCATCAGGCGCACCAGGACGAGCTGCATGCGCTGACGCAGTTCCGGCGCCTCGACTTCCGAATAGCCCACGGTACGCGCGGCCGTATCGAGCAGGTCGTCGACGCTGAGCTTGCGGCCCAGCGCCGAGGTCGGATCGGCCTGCGCGAAAGTCTGTTCGAGAAATCGCGTGACCTGCTCGGCGTTGCGCTTCTCCTGTTCCGTGCGCAGCAACTGCGCGGCGACGCGATCGCGTTCGAGCCTCAGCGCATCCGCCTGACGCCAGAGCACGGCGACGAAGCCGGTCACGGCAAGCAGCAGCAGCGTCGCGAACGCAACGGCCAGGCGGTGCCGCCCGACGAAGCGGCGAGCGCGATAGAGCCGCCCCATGCCGCGCGCCTGCACGGGACGACCGTCGAGCCAGGCCTGCAGGTCGGCCTGCAGCGCCGCCACGCCGGCATAACGTTCGCCGGGGCGCTTGCGCAGCGCATGCAGCACGATCCGATCGAGGTCGCCGCGCAGCGCGCGGCGCAGTGCGTCGGCGCGCGTCGCGCGCCGCTGCGCGATGGCGCCGGCCGTCGCCGCGTCGGCGTGCCGACATTGTGAAAAATGCTCACTCGGCGCGGGCGGCACCTGCTCGCAGATGCGGCGCTCGACCTCGGTCGCGCCGAGGCCGTCGAGCTCGTAGGGCCGCAGGCCGCACAGCAGCTGATAGAGCATCACGCCGAGCGCGTACACGTCGCAGGCCACGGTGATCGCTTCGCCGCGCACCTGTTCCGGCGCGGCATGGCTCGGCGAGAAGTAGCGTGCCTGCGTCGCCGTCGCATCGGCCGCGGCGCCGCCCGGCAGCGCCTTGGCGATGCCGAAATCGAGCAGCTTGGGCTGGCCCTCGCGCGTGACGAGCACATTGCCGGCCTTGATGTCGCGATGGACGACGAGGTGGCGGTGGGCGTAGTCGACGCCTTCGCACAGGCGCAGGAACAACGCGACGCGCGCGCGCAGATCCAGGTGCCGTTCGTCGCACCAGCGATCGATCGGGACGCCGTCGATCCATTCCATCGCATAGAACGGCCGACCCTGCGCGTCGTCGCCGCTTTCGATCAGGCGCGCGATGGCCGGGTGTTCGAGCTGCGCCAGCACCTGCCGTTCGAGGCGGAAGCGCCGCGCGATGTCGGCATCGACGCGCAGCGGATCCTGCACCTTGATCGCCGCCTGCTGCGCGACATCGCCGAGCCGCAGGCCGCGATAGACCTGCCCCATGCCGCCGCGACCGATCAGTCCCTGCAGCTCGAAACTGCCGAGCCGCTGCCCGACCTCCAGCAGCAGGGCGTCGTGCAGCGCCTCCACCGGCGGCGGCGGCAGATCGCGCGGCGCACGCGCGGCCGCCGCAAGCATCTGCCGCAACAGCGCGGCGGTTTCCGCATCGCAGAGCGCGAGCCGCTCCGCACGCTGCGCCGGTGCGGCATCCAGCAGTTGATCGAACAGATCGGACAGACTGTCCTGCGCCGGTGCGGCGCTCATGCCGGACCGCCCAGGCGCATTTCGAGGAAGGTTCGCGCGAAGCGCCAGAGCCGTCCTTCCGTCGCGAGCGACACGCCCAGCGCCTCGGCCGACTGCTCGGCGTCGAGGCCGGCGATATGGCGCAGTTCCACCGTACGCGCGGCCTGCGGATCGACGCGGTCCAGCGCATCCAGCGCATCGTCGAGGCTGAGCCACTCCAGCAGGCGATGCTCGTCGTCGCCGACCAGCCGTTCCAGCACGTCGCCGTCGACGCGCTGCGCCGCGGGACCGCCGCGTTTGCGCGCCTGGCGGTCGCGAAT
>CAMLSI010000339.1 GCA_946482585.1 uncultured Lysobacteraceae bacterium | reverse complement strand
GACGGTTGGCGCCGTGCCTGGGCGCGAGGCGCAGTCGGGACGCGGAAAATCGACGAAGCGCGCGCGCACGGCGATCTCAAGGAAAACGCGGAGTACCACGCGGCGCGCGAGCAGCAGGGTTTCGTCGAAGGCCGCATCCAGGAAATGGAAGCGACCTTGAGCTATGCCGAAGTCATCGACGTGTCGAAGCTGCAGGCGGCGCCGCGCATCGTGTTCGGCGCGACGGTCGAGCTCGAGGACGAGGACTCCGGCGATTCGGTCACGTATCAGATCGTCGGCGACATCGAGGCCGACATCAAACAGCGTCTGATCGCGGTCAGCTCGCCGATCGCGCGTGCGCTGATCGGCAAGAGCCAGGGCGACTCGTTCGAGTTCCAGGCGCCGAACGGCGTCAAGCATTACGAGATCACGGCGGTTCGCTACGACTGACGCACGCTTGCCGCAGGGCGCAAACGCACGAGGAGGCTGCATGAACCGTCTCACGCTGTTGTTGCCGCCGCGCGCCGTGCTCGCCGCCGATGCGACGCTCGCGTCCGGCGTCATCGCGTATTGGCTGCGGCGCGGCGACGCGCTGCCGTCCGCCGCGCCGGGGCGCGAGACCGCGCTGCGTGAACTTTTCCAGTTCGCCGGAACGGCGCTGCCGGTCGCGGCGCTGACGCGCGAGGCGGATTGCGGCGACGCAGCGGGTTCGACCTGGCTGCGCGCCGACCCGGCGCACGTGCGTGCCGACATGGCGACCGCACGCATGCTCGCCTGCGGCGATCTCGGCCTCGACGCGGCCGACTGCGAGGCCCTGCTGCGGCCGCTGAAGCCCCTGTTCGGCGACAGCGGCTTCCCGATCGATGCTCCGGTGCCGTCGCGCTGGTACCTGCGCGCGCCGGCCGGCGCGCACTTGCCGGCCTTCGTGCCGCCGGATCGCGCGCTCGGCGACGACCTGCGTCTGCACCTGCCCGAAGGCAACGAAGGCAAACGCTGGCGCAGCCTGCTCAACGAAGCGCAGGTCGTGCTGCACAACCATCCACTGAACGAGAAGCGCATCGCGCGCGGGCAGCTGCCCGTCAACAGCCTCTGGTTCTGGGGGGCGGGCGCACTGCCGCAATGGGTGAAAACGCCGTTGTCGCGCGTGCTCACGCGCGACGACGTGCTGGCTGCGCTCGCCGCGCGCGCGACCTGCGCCGTCGTCGCGGCCGTGCCCGACGCGCTGACCGGGTTCGACGGCGAAACCCTGCTCGACCTCGACGACGCCGCGGCGTTGCCGGCCATCGCGAGCCAGTGGCTGCCGCGTATCGAGCAGGGACTCGCGCACGGCAAGCTGGGCGAATTGCGCCTGCAGCTCGCCAGCGGCGAGCGCGCGGTCTATCACCACGGCCAGCGCTGGCGCTTCTGGCGCCGCGTGCGGCCGCTCGAGGGCTGACGTGCGCAGCTGGCGTATCGAACGTCGCGGACTGCTCGATGTCAGCGGCTGGCCCGGCGCGATGCATCCGGTACTGCAGCGCATCTACGCGGCACGCGGCGTCGTGTCGCCGCAGGACGTCGAGCACCGCCTCGCGCGCCTGACGTCGCCGCAACGGCTGGCCGGCCTGGAGAATGCCTGCGCGCTGCTCGAACGCGCGTTGCACGAGCAGCTTCGCATCGTCGTCGTCGGCGACTTCGACGCCGACGGCGCCACCGGCACCGCGGTCGCGGTGCGCGGCCTGCGCCTGCTCGGCGCGACCGAGGTCGACTATCAGGTGCCGAATCGCTTCACGCACGGCTATGGCCTCAGTCCCGCGCTCGTCGAGGAACTGCTGCCGCGGCGGCCCGACCTCATCGTCACCGTCGACAACGGCGTCGCCGCGCATGCCGGCGTCGCCGCGGCGAACGCACACGGCATCGCCGTCCTCGTCACCGATCATCATCTGCCCGGCGACTCGCTGCCCGACGCCGCCGCGATCGTCAATCCGAACCTGCCCGGCGACACGTTTCCGAGCAAGGCGCTCGCCGGCGTCGGCGTGGTGTTCTACGTGCTGCTCGCGCTGCGCGCCCGGCTGCGCGAGAACGGCTGGTTCGCGAGCCGCGCAGAGCCGGATCTGTCGAGCCTGCTCGATCTCGTCGCGCTCGGCACGGTCGCCGATCTCGTGCCGCTCGACTACAACAACCGCGTGCTCGTCGACGCGGGCCTGCGCCGCATTCGCGCGCGGCAGGCCTGCGCCGGCGTACTCGCGCTGATCGAGGCGAGCAAGCGGGCGGCCGAAACCCTGTGCGCGAACGATCTCGGCTTCGCGCTGGGCCCGCGCATCAACGCGGCCGGCCGCATGGACGACATGCGGCTCGGCATCGAATGCCTGCTCTGCGACGAGCCGCGCCGCGCGCGCGAACTCGCCGAGCGCCTGTCGTCGATCAATGCGGAACGCCGCGATCTGCAGGCGCAGATGGTGGAGCAGGGCGAAGCGACGGTCGCGCGCTATCTCGCGCGCTACGGCGCGGACACCTTGCCCGTCGGCGTCGTGCTCTACGAGCCCGACTGGCACGTCGGCATCGTCGGTCTCGTCGCCTCCAAGCTCAAGGAACGCCTGCATCGCCCCGTGATCGCCTGCGCGCCCGGCGATGACGATGGCGAAGCGATCAAGGCCTCGGGCCGTTCGATCGCCGGCTTCCATCTGCGCGACGCGCTGGCCGAAGTCGATGCGACGACGCCGGGATTGCTCACGCGCTTCGGCGGCCACGCGATGGCCGCGGGCCTGACGTTGCCGGCGGCGCGGCTCGCGGAGTTCGCCGGCGCGTTCGATGCGGTCGCCCGGCGCCGGCTGGATCCGTCGCTGCTCGATCCGGTGCTGCACACCGACGGCTGCCTCGCCGCGCACGAATACGATCTGGAACTCGCGCGCCAGCTGCGCTTCGCCGGCCCCTGGGGGCAGGCGTTTCCCGAACCGCTGTTCGACGACGAATTCCGCGTGCTCGACTGGAAGCTCATGGGCCAGACGCACCTGCGCCTGACCCTGCAGCATGCGCAGCGGCGCGAGCCCCTGGAGGCGGTCATGTTCGGCGGCTATGCGGGCAAACCGCCGCCGGCGCGGCTGCGCGCAGCGTTCGAACTATCGATCGACGAGTGGAACGGTCGCGAACGGCTGCGCCTGCTCGTGCGGCACATCGAAGCCGTGGCCTGACGCAGCGCGGTCTCCGCCAGCAATTGCGCCGGATTTGCTATTCTGCCGCTCTTTTTCCCACGCCGAAGTCTTCACGCCATGATCGAGACCAATCCGATCTCCGCGCGCATCACCGATCTCAAGGATCGGGTGCAGTCGCTTAGGGGGTATCTTTGACTACGAGACCAAAGCAGAACGTCTCGAAGAAGTAAGCCGCGAACTGGAAAGTCCGACGGTCTGGGACAACCCGCAACGGGCCCAGGATCTGGGCAAGGAACGCGCCCAGCTCGAAAAGATCGTGCACGGCATCAAGACGCTCGTCGAAGGCCTGACCGGCGCCGAAGAGCTGCTCGAGATGGCCGTGGCCGAGGCCGACGAGGGCACCGCGATCGCGGTTTCCGATGACGTCGAAGCGCTCGCGCAACGCGTCGACAAGCTCGAATTCCAGCGCATGTTCTCCGGCAAGATGGACGGCGCGAACGCGTTCGTCGACGTGCAGGCCGGCGCCGGCGGCACCGAAGCCCAGGACTGGGCGGAAATGCTGCTGCGCATGTACCTGCGCTGGTGCGAGAACAAGGGCTGGAAGACCGAGCTCATGGAAGTCTCCGCGGGCGATGTAGCCGGCATCAAGAGCGCTTCGTTCCGCGTCGAGGGCGACTACGCCTACGGCTGGCTCAAGACCGAGATCGGCGTGCACCGCCTCGTGCGCAAATCGCCGTTCGATTCGGACAACCGCCGCCACACCTCGTTCTCGTCGATCTTCGTATCGCCCGAAGTCGAGGACGACATCGACATCGAGATCAATCCGGCCGACCTCAAGACCGACGTCT
The DNA here is from genome assembly GCA_946482585.1 of uncultured Lysobacteraceae bacterium. Next base: position 2,066 of record CAMLSI010000339.1, on the reverse strand, counting down.
ACCGGTCCTCGGGCGCCGGCGGCCAGCACGTGAACAAGACCGAATCGGCCGTGCGCATCACGCACGTGCCCAGCGGCGTCGTCGTCGCGTGTCAGACAGAGCGCTCGCAGCATGCCAACCGCGACCGCGCGATGAAGATGCTCAAGGCCAAGCTGTACGAGATCGAGATACAGAAGCGCAATGCCGAGAAGGACGCGCTGGAAGCGACCAAGTCCGACATCGGCTGGGGCAGTCAGATCCGCTCCTACGTGCTCGATCAGTCGCGCATCAAGGATCTGCGCACCGGCGTCGAGCGCACCGACACGCAGAAGGTGCTCGACGGTGATCTCGACGAGTTCATCGAAGCGAGCCTGAAGCTCGGCCTCGAAGCCGGTGCCAAGCGCATCGACGCGTAAACAGCACTCATGGAAAAAGCAACCATGCGAAGGATTGTGATTGCCGCGCTGCTGGCCGGTCTGGCCGCGGCGTCCGATGCGAAGCGGGCGCCGAGCGCGTCCGACGTCGTCGCACAGATCGAAGCGCAGGTGGAGCAGGGCGACGTCGATCCGGCGCGCGATCTCGCGCCGCTGATCGAAGGCCTGCGCGCGGCCAGGGATGAGCGCAGCCAGTCGACCTACATCGGCGCGATCGAAGAGCTCGGCGATTTCCGCGGCAGTTCGCCGGCGGCGGTCAAGGCCTGGCTCGTGCAGAACGCGCCGCCGGTACTGCTCGACATCGCGCGCAGCAACGCGGGCTGGAGCGTGCGCGGCGACGCGCTGATGACGCTGCGCGCGCTCGACGCGCCCGATGCCGTGCTCGACGAGGCAATTGCGATCGCGCGCGCGGCGACCGGCGATGGCGACGGTTTCATCCATAGCCGCGGTTCGCTGCTGCAGGACTGGAAGGAAAACCGGCGGCGCGAAGGCGTGCGCCCTGCGGTCGCGAAGCCGCAGGATGCGCAGAAGGAACAGGCCGCGCTGCAGTTTCTGCGCACGCGCGGCTACGGCGTGTCGAGCGACGATCTCGGCCGCGCGCTCGGCGACGGCGATGTCGAGGTCGTACGCGCGCTCATCGACGCGGGCATCGACGTCTCCGCGCCGGGCACCGCGGCGCTGACGCCGCTCGGCATGGCGACGATGCTGGCGTGCGCGAAGCAGATTCCGGTCGAGCGTCAGCTCGCCGTGCTCGATCTGCTGATCGCCAACGGCGCGGACGTCAGGCACAAGGACGCGCAGGGCAACACCCTGCTGATCGCTTCCGTGCAGTCCTGTCCGCTGCCGGTGTTCGAAAAGCTCGTCGCTGCCGGCGCGGAAGCGAATGCGCCAAACGCGCAGCAGTTCACGCCGCTCAAGATGGCGATGGTCGCGGGACGCTGGGACATCGCGGAATTCCTGGTCGGCAAGGGCGCGCGCATGAGCGCGAAGGAAGCCGACCAGTTGTTCATGGAAAAACCACAGGATCCCGCGCAGGCGGCGATCCTCAGACGCGCGATCGGCGCGGCGAAGTAGGGCGAAGGACGCCAGGGAGAATGACGATGCGGATAGGAAAAATCATCATTGCAGCGGCACTGGCCGGCACCGGCATGCTCGCGATGGCCCAGGACGCGGCGCGGCCGCGCATGACGCGCGAGCGGGCCGAGCAGATCATGGAAGAGGACGGCACCTCGGTCGTGCAGGACAACCTGCCGGTCAATCTGTTCAACGCCAAGACCGACATCGTCGAAGCGATGATCGTGCTCGGCGTCGATCCGAACGGCAAACTCGAGATGACGCCGCAGACCACGCTGGAATTCGCGGTGCAGGCGTGCATGGACAAATCCATCGCCGAAGCCGACGTGCTCGCGACGATCGCGGTGCTGCTGCGCGAAGGCGCGCGGCCGAACGATACCGGCATGATGGGGACCCTGATCCTCGCCGCGCAGCAGTGCTCGCCGGCCGTGGTGAAGCAGCTCGTCGCCGGTGGTGCTGCGCTCGACCAGCGCACGCCGCAGGGCTTCACGCCGCTGTCGATGGCACTGATCGTCGGCAGGTACGACAACGCCGAGGTGCTGATCGACGCTGGTGCGAAGCTGTCGGCGGAAGCGGCCG
>CAMLSI010000338.1 GCA_946482585.1 uncultured Lysobacteraceae bacterium | reverse complement strand
TGCCGATGCCGTTGTCCTCGCAGACGTAGAGCACCGGCGCCGGCAGCTTCTGGTACGCGGTCCATTGCGCGGTGTTGAAGGCGGTCTGCGCGGTCGCGTGATTCGCCGAGGCATCGCCGAACGAACAGATCGCGATCGAATCGTCCGGCACCGGCAGCTTGTGGCCGATGCGGCGCGCCTGCTCGATCGCGACGGCGGTGCCGAGCGCCTTCGGCAGATGCGAGGCGATCGTCGACGTCTGCGGCAGCACCCAGAGCGGCTTGGAACCCCAGACCTTGTGACGGCCGCCCGAGGCGGGGTCGTCCTTGCTCGCGGCGAAGGACAATGCCGAATCCATGATCGGGTCCATGCCCGGCAGCTTGCGGAAGCGTTCCGCCATGAAACCGCCGGAGCGGTAGTGCAGGAACGCCGGATCGGTATGCCGCGTGAGGCGCGCGATCATCGCATTGCCTTCGTGACCCGACGAGCCGATGGTGTAGAACACCTTCTGCTTCACGCGCAGCACGCGCGCCATGAGGTCGAGGTGGCGGCTGATCAGCTGCGACTCGAACAGCGCGACGAAGTCGGCGGCGGTGCAGAGACTGCCCGGCAGCACGGCCTCGTCGGCCGCCGGCCGCTGACGCGTGTGGCCGTGCCAGTCGCGGACGAACTCGATGAAGTTCTGATCGCAGACTTCGGCACGATTGACGTTCTTGTGGCGGGCGGGAATGGGCGCAACGGCGGACATGGGCAACCTGATCGGCAAGGTTCCGGCACGCGCCGGGGCGCGATCGGAAACGGCGGGGGAAAGGGCGCAAGAATAGCCGCAGGATCTGGCCAAGAAAACTCGACGAGCCCGCGAAACCGCTGCGCTGGCGCGGGTTTCCGCAATCGGCTCCCTGCGTTTGCGACACAGTGGTTCCAGTCCGCGCCCGGACCGTCCGGTCCGCGCCCGTGCCGCCGCCCTTTCGCGGCCGCGCCCTTTCGCGACACCATAGGCAAATGACGGCGAGTGGACTCGCCGCAGGGGGACGGCGATGAACACACCGGTCGATCCGACCTGGCGCAGCAGCGATACGGGTACGAGCGCAACCGACGACGGTGACGAGTTCGCACCGGGCCAGCGCGTCGGCCGCTATCAGATCCGGCGCCTGCTCGGCCGCGGCGGCATGGGCGTGGTCTATCTCGCCGACCAGATCGAACCCGTGCGTCGCCCCGTCGCGCTCAAACTCGTGCGGCCGACTTTCGCCGATCCGCTCGCGCAGGCCTATTTCGAAGTCGAACGTCAGGCGCTCGCGCGCATGGATCATCCGGGCATCGCGAAGGTGCTCGAAGCCGGCACGACGCCCGAAGGCCTGCCGTTCTTCGCCATGGAGTGGATCGACGGCCCGACGCTGGATGCGTATGTCGCGCAGGCCGCGCCGGCATTGCCGGCGAAACTGGAGCTCATGCGCCAGGTCGCGCTCGGTGCGCATCACGCGCATCAGCGCGGCGTCGTGCACCGCGACCTCAAGCCGGGCAACGTGCTCGTGCCGCAGATCGACGGCCGCGCCGTGCCGAAGATCATCGACTTCGGCATCGCGATCGGCCTCGATCACGGCGCGGATACCGCCGAATACGCAGGCACGTCGCTGTACATGAGTCCGGAGCAAAGCGGCCTCGTCGACGGCAACGTCGACGTGCGCAGCGACGTGTATTCGATCGGCGTGATGCTGCTCGAGCTGCTCGCGCCGGCCGGCACGCTCGATGCGCTGCGCGAACACGGCATCGGTGCGAGCCAGCTGTCGCAGGTATTGCGTACGGAGAGGCCGCCCGGTCCTTCGCATCACGATGCGACCGAATGGCTGTCGCTGCCGGCGCTGCGCGCGATTCCGCGCGAGCTGCGCCATGTGATCGCCCGCGCGACCGACGTCGAACGCGACGCGCGCTACGGCTCGGCGCAGGCGTTGGCCGACGATCTCACGAACTTTCTCGCCGACCGGCCACTGGCCGCGGTGCCGGCGACGCGGCGCTACCTGCTCGGCAAATTCCTGCGCCGCCATCGCCTGCCGATAGCCGCAGGAGCGGCGGTCGTCGCCGCGCTCGTGATCGGACTCGGCGCAGCGGTCTACGCCTTGCTGCAGGCCCAGGCCGAACGCACGCGTGCGGAAGAAGCCGCGCAGCGCGCGACGCGCGAAGCCGCGCGCAACCGCAGTCTGGCCGACTTCCTGTCGACGGTGCTCGCCGGCATCGAGCCGGAGCAGGCGCGCGGGCTCGATACGAAACTGCTGCGCCAGGTGCTCGATCAGGCGGCCGCGCGCGCGCAGCGCGATCTCGCCGGCGACGAATCGCAGCTCGCCGACATCGAGGCGACGATCGGCCGCGCGTACCGATCGATCCAGGTGCTCGACGAGGCCGAGGCTTTCCTCGGTCGCGCGCTCGAACGGCAACGCAAACGCGACGGCGCCGATGCGGCGGGCGCGCTCGAAACCGAGCGCTTTCTACTGTGGAGCATCAGCGAGCACGGCCGAGAGAACGAAGCGTTGCCGCGCGCCCGCGATCTGCGCGAACGCACGGCGCGCGCACTCGGCGAGCAGGCGCGCGCGACCTTGCTGGCCGACCTCACCGTGGGCTGGTTCGAATACCTCGCAGGCAACATGAAACCGGCGGAGACCGCGCTGCGTCGCGCAAGCGACGGGCTCGCCGCGATCGCCGGCGCGGACGATCCGAAAGCGCTCGACGCGCTCGGCCGCTACGGCGTCGTGCTCGCCGACTCGGGCCAGTACGACGCGGCGCGCCCGATCTACGACCGCGTGCTCGCCGGCTACACGAAGCTGTTCGGAGCCGACGATCCGCGCTCGCTCGGCGTGCGCAACAGCCTCGGCATCCTCGCGATGCAGCAGCGGCGCTATGCCGACGGCGAACGCGAATTCCGCTCGATGCTTCCGGTCTACGAAAAGCTCTACGGCCCGGACCACGTGCAGACATTGGCGCTGGCACTGAACATGTCGGGCGCCCTGCGCCAGCAGGGGAAGGTGGCCGAATCCGGCCCGTACTACCGGCGCGCGTACGACGGTTTCCGCGCGAAATACGGGCCGGACCATCTGCGCACGCTGATCGCGCAGAACAACTTCGCGAACTACCTGATCGATGACGGCAAGTCCGCCGAGGCGGTCGCCATGGCGACGGAAGCGGTCGACCGCTCGCGCGAACCCTATGCGAGCAATCGCATCATCCTCGGCGAATTCCACTTCACGCTCGGCAAGGCGCTGTTCGCGGCGCGGCGCTATGCGGAAGCCGAGAAGGAGCTGAGCGAGGCCTGGACCTTGCGCTCGGAAGCAATGGGCGCGGGTGCCGAAGACGCGCGCGACGTCGCAAAGAAGCTCGCCGAGCTCAAGCGCGCGCAGAAGCAGGAGGATGCGGCACGCGACTGGGACGCGAAGGCGCAGCCCCCGAAATCCTAGGTCGAGCCGCAGGCGAAGTCCGACCTAGGCCGACTGCGCAACGAACCCCGGCTGCGCGCGCACGCGGTCGAGCCAGCCCAGCACCTGCGGATACGCACCGAGGTCGAAACCGCCGTCGGCAGCAGCATGCGTGTAGGCGAACAGCGCGATGTCGGCGATCGTGTAGTCGTCGCCGGCGAAGAACGGCTGCTTCGCGAGATGCTGTTCCATGACCGCGAGCGCCTGCACGCCGCGCTCGAGCAGCCGCGGCAGGTCCGCGCGCCGCGGATGGTCGGCACCGAGCCAGCGGCAGATGAAACGCGCGACGGCGACATACGGCTCGTGGCTGTACTGCTCGAAGAACAGCCACTGCAGCACCTGCGCACGCTGCCACGCATCCTGCGGCCAGTACGCAGAGCCTTCGGCGAGATGGCAGAGGATCGCATTGGATTCGGCGAGCCAGCGGCCCGGCTCGATTTCGAGCAGCGGCACCTTGCCGTTCGGATTCATCGCGAGGTACTGCGGCGTGCGCGTCTCGCCCACGGCACTGTTCACCTCGACCCAGCGATACGGACGACCGAGCTGTTCCAGCAACAATTCCACCTTGTAGCAATTGCCGGACGACTTCATGCCATAGACCGTCAGCATCGGGAACCTCCGACGCGATCACGCTTCGCGAACCACTCCTCGCGCGACTGGCCCCAGGCATCGATCGTCATCGTGTCGTAGGGCGCCGGCAGCTTCACGCGGCGCAGATTGCGCGCACCCAGGCGTTCGGCGACGCGTTGCGAAGGCACGTTCTCGGGATCGATACAGTGGATGACTTCCGTCCAGCCGAGCGCGCCGAAAGCCCAGTCGATTGCCGCGGCAGCCGCTTCGACCGCATAGCCCTTGCCCTGCCCCGCCTGCGAAAGCCCCCAGCCGACTTCGGTGCCGGGCCAGTCGGCCGGCATCCACGGACCGATGCGTCCGACCCAGCGGCCGCTCTCGCGCTCGATCACGGAAAACATCGCGAAGCCCTGCAGTTGCCACGAGCCCGCCATGCACATCATCGCGCGCCAGGCGGCGGAGCGGCCTTGAACACCGCCGAGATAGCGCATGGTTTCCGGTTCGGCGGCGAAGGCAGCCCAGGCGTCGAGGTCGGAGGCGTGGGGCGGGCGAAGCAAAAGACGGGGCGTGACTAGCTCGATTCGTTCCATCCGATCCTGCTCACGATTGGTCGCGCTGGCTTCGCAGTATGCCGCGAACCCCGATCGTGCTGCATACGAGCCGTGCGGGATCGTCTCGACGACGATGGAAACCCGCCATTCTTCTATCGCTACGAGACGGCAACCTTCCGCGCCGGCATGACGTCGCGGATCACCGATGGCGTGCATTCGGACGTCGTCGTTTCGCCGCCAGCGAAAGAAGCCTCGAGTCTGCGACGTATTCGTCGAAACCCGCTGCAACCGCCGCTGCAACGCCATCGCTGTTTCAGGGACGGCCGACCGTGGCTGCGGCCCCGGTCGCAGCCACGGAATGCCGGCGTTCGTGCCTGCGACAAGCCATGATTCGACACCGGAATCGACGGCGTCGCCGTCAGCACGATGCGCGGCACCCGCCGACCCGCGGCGCCTCAGTACTTCGGCCATGCCGAGGGCCGCGAAGACCTACGGCACCTGCAGGCCGTGCCCGTTTCTCATCCCGACGGCCGGATCGCCGCCGCCGAACATCCGGGCGTGACACACGGTCCGTGCCGTGAACGTCGACACCGCCAGGCCTTGCCAGATCCAGATCCGCATCGTCCTTCCGCACGCGTGGCCGCGAACGGAAGGACGACGTCATGGTCGCTTTTCCGCTGGCGCGGACTCAGAACGCGTTGATGCCCGTGAGTTCGCGACCGACGACGAGCTGGTGCACGGTCTCGGTGCCTTCGTAGGTGATGACCGATTCGAGGTTGAGCGCGTGGCGGATCGGGCAGTATTCGGTCGTGATGCCGGCACCGCCGAGGATGTCACGCGCTTCGCGCGCGATGTCGAGCGCCATGCGCACGTTGTTCCACTTCGCGAGCGACACCTGCGTCGGCTGCATCCTGCCGGCGTCCTTGAGTCGTCCCAGCTGCAGCGACAGCAGCTGCGCCTGCGTGATGCGGCGCGCCATGTCGGCGAGCTTGAGCTGCACGCTCTGCGTCGCGGCGATCGGCCGGTTGAACAGCACGCGCGTCTTGGAATATTCGGTGGCCTCGTGCAGGCAGGCGATCGCCGCGCCGATCGGGCCCCAGGTGATGCCGTAGCGCGCCTGGGTCAGGCAGCCCAGCGGTCCCTTGAGCCCCTTCACGTTCGGCAGGCGGTTCGCATCCGGCACGCGCACGTTGTCGAAGAACAGGCCCGACGTCACCGACGCGCGCAGGCTCATCTTCTTGTGGATCTCCTGCGCGACGAAACCGGGCATGCCCTTTTCGACGATGAAACCCTGGATGCCTTCGTCGGTCTGTGCCCAGACCACGGCGATGTGCGCGAGATTGCCGTTCGTGATCCACATCTTCGCGCCGTTGATGATCCAGTCGCCGCCGTCGCGCTTGGCGTGGGTCTTCATGTTGGCCGGATCGGAACCGCCGTGCGGTTCGGTCAGGCCGAAGCAGCCGATCACCTTGCCCGCGGCCATGTCCGGCAGCCAGC
>CAMLSI010000337.1 GCA_946482585.1 uncultured Lysobacteraceae bacterium | reverse complement strand
CGATCTCGCCTGCGCGGTCGGCGACGTCGACACGATCCGGCGCGCGATCGCTGCCGATGCGGCCTGGGTGCATCGTGCCGGCGGTCCGCTGCGCCTGCCACCGCTGGTCGCGGTCACGCACTCGGCGCTGGCGCGATTGCCCGGCAACGCCGGGCGGTTCCGCGATTGCGCGCGCGAACTGCTCGCCGCCGGAGCGGATCCGAACCAGTCGCCGACGAAGCCGAAGCGCGCCGCCTGCTCGCGCACCATCCGGACCTGCCGTCGAGGCTGACCGAGACGCAGCGGCAGCGCCTGCCAGAGCTCGCGATGAATTCCTGCGATGCCGCCGTGCGACTGATGGTCGCGCTGGGCTGGCCGATAGCGGCGCGCGGCGGCGACGCGCCGTTCAGCGCGTCGGCATTGAACTGGGCGGTGTTCCGCGGCAATGCGCCGCTGGCGGCGTTCCTGCTCGACCACGGCGCGAGCTGGACCGAGCGTCATGGCTACGGCGGCAACGTGATCGGCACGCTGTCGTGGGCGTCGTGCAACGAGCCACCCGGCGAAGGCGACTGGCTGGGCTGCGCGCGGGCACTGGTCGCGCACGGCATGCCGCGTGCGACGGCGCCTCCCGCCTCCGCCGGAGACGATGGCCCGCAGTCGCTGCGGATCGACGGCGACGAGATGGAATTTTCCGAGGCGGTCACCGCGTTCCTGCTTGCGCCGTAGACCGCGTTTCGCCTGACGGAATATCGCGATTGCGACATCGCGCCGCCACTTTCGTACGGGCGTTTGATTACAGGAGCGCCTCGTCTCAACCCACTGCGGAAGCGTTCATGGACTCGCGCCAGCTCATCGATCGTCGCCATCTCGATTTCCTGCTCCACGACGTGCTCGAGGTCGAGCAAGTCTGCCGCTACGCGCGCTTCGCGGAGCACGGCCGCGAAACCTTCGCCGCGGCGATCGATCTCGCGCAGCAGATCGCGCTCGAGAAATTCCTGCCGCACAACCGCAAGGCCGATCTGAACGAACCGCAGCTCGTCGACGGCAAGGTCGAACTCATTCCGGAGATCGGCGACGCGGTGGCCGCGTTCTGCGCGGCGGGTTTTCCGGCCGTGCTCGCCGACTACGATCGCGGCGGCATGCAGATGCCGTTCGCGATCGGCGCCGCCTGTGACGCGCTGTTCTGCAGCGCCAACGCCGGCACCATCGCCTACCCGACGCTCGCGCGCGCCGCGGCGAACCTGCTCGAGGTCTATGCGACCGACGAACAGAAGCGGCGCTACATGCAGCCGATCCTCGAAGGCCGCTACTTCGGCACCATGTGCCTGTCCGAGCCGCAGGCAGGTTCGTCGCTGGCCGACCTGAAGACCATGGCGACGCCGCACGCGGACGGCAGCTATCGCATCAGCGGCGCGAAAATGTGGATTTCCGCGGGCGATCACGAGCTCGGCGAGAACATCGTGCATCTCGTGCTCGCGCGCATCCAGGGCGCGCCGGCCGGCGTGCGCGGCATCAGCCTGTTCATCGTGCCGCGCTGGCGCGTGAACGACGACGGCACGCGCGGCGCGCGCAACGACGTGCGCCTCGCCGGCCTCAATCACAAGATGGGCCAGCGCGCGAGCGTCAATACCTTCCTGAAGTTCGGCGAGGGCGGCGACTGCGTCGGCTATCTCGTCGGCAACGCGCATCACGGCCTCGCGCAGATGTTCCACATGATGAACGAGGAACGCATCGGCGTCGGCCTCAGTGCGATCCAGCAGGCGGCCGCGAGCTATCAGTACGCGCTGGCCTATGCGCGCGAGCGGCGCCAGGGCCGGCATCCGGACCAGAAAGACCCGTCCACGCCGGCGGTCGCGCTGATCGAACACGCCGACGTGAGGCGCATGCTGCTGCAGCAGAAGTGCTATGTCGAGGGCGGTCAGATGCTCGCGTTCGATGCGGCCCTGCTCGTCGATCGCCAGCACGATCCCGACGCCGCCGTGCGCGAGCAGAGCCATCTGCTGCTCGAGCTGCTGACGCCGATCGTCAAGGCCTGGTGCTCCGACTACGCGCTGCGCGCGAACGATCTCGGGATCCAGGTGCTCGGCGGCTACGGCTATACGCGCGACTATCCCGTCGAGCAGTGCTACCGCGACAACCGCATCAATCCGATCCATGAAGGCACGAACGGCATCCAGGCGCTCGATCTGCTCGGCCGCAAGGCGCTGATGCGCGACGGCGCCGCGCTGCGCATCCTGCTCGAGCGCATCGCGGCGACCTGTGCCGATGCCGCGACGATCGCGCCGCTCGCACCGCTCGCAGCGGAACTCGCGGCCGCCGGCGCGCGCGTGCGCGACACGACCCTCGCGGCGGGTCGGCGCATGGCCGCCGGCGAGGTACGCGAGGTACTCGCGAACGCGACCCACTATCTGCACCTGCTCGGCCATGTCGTCGTCGCCTGGGGCTGGCTGCGCATGGCTGCCGCGGCGCAGCGCGTGCTCGATGCACGCGGCGCGGACGACGATTTCCTCGCAGGCAAGCTGCAGGCCTGCCGTTTCTTCTTCGCGACGGAACTGCCGCAGACCGAACTCAGCGCGCGGCTCGTTGCGGGCGTGGATCGCAGCGCCTACGACATGCGCGATGCGTGGTTCTGAACTTCGCCCAATGGATACGGGACGCGCGCGCGAGCGCCGCGCGCGTCGATCCGGCGCCGACTGAACGGAGCACGCGCGCGATTTAATGCGTCGCTAACCGTCTCCTAACGTCCGGCTCGCAGATCCGTCGTGCCGTTTGGTCCTCCTTCTCAGATGCGGCTAGGCTTGATCGACTGACTGCACGTGCAAGGAGGATCCGATGACCGATGCCGCCGCGGCCCACGCCGCGCTCGCACCGCTCGCCGCTTTCGTCGGGAACTGGTCGACCCAGGGTGAAGTGAAACTGCTCGGCCCGTCGGGGCGCAGCGCGCCGTACCGCGCGACCGACAGCTACGAATGGCTGCCGGGCGGCTTCTTCCTGATCCATCGCTTCGTCGCGCACATGCCCGATGGCACCGTCGAAGGCATCGAAATCATCGGTTACGACGCAAGCCGAAAGCACTACACGATGCATTCGTACGACAACCAGGGCAACGCCGGCGTCATGCAGGCGACCGTCGACGGCGACCAGTGGACCTTCAGCGGCAACAACGTGCGTTTCCGCGGCGGTTTCAGCGAGGGCGGACACGTGTTCGCCGGCGTCTGGGAAATGCGCGAGCGCCTCAACGTCGCCTGGCGCACGTGGATGAGTGTCGAGCTGCGACGCGCGTAGCGCGGCAGGCCGCCGCGGCGGCGCACTTCGCATCGACTCGCCGCACTGCCGCTTCGCCGCAACGCCGTTGCGGTCACCCTGTTGCCGGCGCGATGCTCGCCGCTCTCCCCCGACCGCCGGAGTAGCCCATGACGCGCAAGACCAGTGCCGATTTCGCCCCGGAAGTCCTGCAGCATTTCGACGCCTACGTGCACGGCGCCCTGACCCGGCGCGGCTTTCTCGGCGCGGTCGCGAAGATCGCCGGCGGCGCCATCGCGGCCGAGCTCATCCTGCAGCAGCTGAGCCCGCAATTCGCGCAGGCGCAGCAAATTCCCGAAAGCGACAAACGCATCGTCGCTAAGCGCAGCGAGTTTCCCTCGCCGGCCGGCACCGGCACGGTCAAGGGCTATCTCGTGGCACCGGCCGAGGCCAAGGGCAGTTGTGCGGCCGTGCTCGTCGTGCACGAGAACCGCGGCCTCAATCCGCACATCGAAGACATCGCGCGGCGCGTCGCGCTCGAGGGCTTCATCGCATTCGCGCCCGACGCGCTCGCGCCGCTGGGCGGCTACCCGGGCGACGAGGACAAGGCGCGCGAACGGTTCGGCACGCTGGATCAAGTCAAGACGCGCGCCGACTTCGTCGCCGCCGCGCGCGCACTCGCCACGATAGCCGGCGGCAACGGCAAGGTCGGCGCGATCGGCTTCTGCTACGGCGGCGGCCTGTCGAACTACCTGGCCACACAGGTGCCCGAACTCGGCGCCGCGGTGCCGTTCTATGGCCCGGCGCCGGCCCTGGCCGACGTGCCGAGCATCCGCGCGCCGCTGCAGCTCCACTTCGCCGAAAAGGACGATCGCGTCAATGCGAGCTGGCCGCCGTACGAAGCGGCGCTGAAGGCGAACGACAAGCGCTACGAAGCGCATACCTATCCGGGCACGCAGCACGGCTTCAACAACGACACCACGCCGCGCTACGACGAAGCCGCGGCGAAGCTCGCCTGGAAGCGCAGCATCGATTTCCTGCGCAAGCACCTGACCTGATATCGGCGCCACGGCGCGCCGCCGGTCCGTTGAACGCAAGGGCCTGCCGGTGCACGTGCCCCGCGCGCGCGGGATGCCCGCTCGATCCTTGAAAAAAGTCACATCTTCAACGACGCGACGTCGATGCGCCGCGCGCGGCTCAGGCCGCGTCCGGCACGACTTCACGCAACTGAATGCGGAAGGACAGATCCGTCTCGCGGCGCAGCGCGAGCGACAGTGTGTGCGCCGCGCTCAGGCGCGTGCTGAAGAACTGCCAGGCATCGGCGTCATCGCCGAGCCTCGTATCTAACGCGATGCCGATCGTCGCGCCGAAGCGCATCGAGAACCGGTCGAGCGGGATCTGCAGACCGAGTCCGCGCGCCTTGATGTAGGACTCTTTCAACGTCCACAGATCGAAGAATCGCCGGCCCTGCTCCGCCGCAGGCAAGGCCCGCAGCTCGCGCAGTTCGTCGGCGGAAAAGAACTGCTCGGCGATCTCCAGCGGTGCTTCCGCACGCGCGGTCTCTTCGACGTCGACGCCCGCGTCGGCTCGCCGCGTGACCACGCAGGCGACCAGGCTGCGCGCGTTCGACAGGTTGAAACGCAGCGGAGCCGCGCCGGCCGGCGCCGCAATCTCGGGACGGCCGTAAGCATTGCTGTCGAAACGCCAGTCCTGCGGCCGCACGTCCGCATAGCGCGACAGCACGGTACGGCAGAGCGCGCGGGTCAGCAGGTATTCGGCCTTGAGCTCGTCGAACGCGAAACGCGCGCAGCGCGCGCGTTCGTCCGGTGTCAGCAGGGCCGCGTATGCGGCGCGCTGCGGCGGCGACGAGCAGGCCGCGGTCCAGGCGTACCAGACATGCGCTTCGTCATCGGCGAGCGGCAGCAGCGCGTTCATGCGCGCACGCAGACGGGACTACGGAACACGGCATCTCCGACGGCAGCGCGGGGCGTCGCATTCTGCCGCAATCGCTGCGCCGCCGTACGCCGGTTCGCTTGAAACTTTGCGCCACGGCCCGCAGTCTATGCGCCGGTTTCCCGTTCCGGATCTTTCGTGCCGCGTCTTGCCGTCCGCCTGCTGCTTGCGCTCGTGCTCTGCCTCAACGGGTTCCTTGCGCCCGTGGCGATGGCCGCGCATGCGGACTCGACGACGGTCGCCGCGCAGAAGGCACCGCCCTGCCACGGCGACGACGCGGCCGGCACGACCGCGACGGATCACGCCGATCGTGACGGCGTACCGTCGTGCTGCACACCGGGCCACTGCGTGTGCGCCTGCGTGTTTTCCGTGAGCCTGCCGTTCGGCGCCGGTACGGGCTTCGTGGCGGGCCGCAGCCAGACAGTGCCGCTGCCGCGCGCCGTCGCACTGCCGCCGGCCCGGGACAGCGTTCCGCTGCGCCCTCCCATCGGTTGAACCACCGCGCGCGATCCGACGATCGCGCTTCCGGCCGCGCCTGAGGCGCGTATCCGCGGCCCCCGCCCTCGCGCGGTGCCGCTTCGTTCATCCGAGTACGACCATGACCAACCGACATTGGCGTCCGCCGCTCGCGGCCGCCGTGGCGCTCGCGCTGCTCGCCGGCTGCGCCGGCGTGTCGCGCCGCGAAGGCGCCGACAACGTGGAGCACCTGCTTCAACCCCGACTGACCAGCACATTCGCGTGGCGTAGCGACGCCGAGGGCGCCGCCGCGATCGACGCGCGCGCGGCCGAACTGCTGGCCGCGCCGCTGACTCCTGACAGCGCGTTCCGCCTCGCGCAGCTGCGCAATCCCGACATCGCCGCGCGCTATGCCGAACTCGGCATCGC
>CAMLSI010000336.1 GCA_946482585.1 uncultured Lysobacteraceae bacterium | reverse complement strand
ACGGAATCCGGTCGAGGCCACGCGCGCCGGCGAACAGTTCCAGGCACTGCCGGCCGGTCAGCAGCATCGGCAGCAGGGTCGGATCGACCGCGAAGCCCAGACGCTGCTTGGCCGCGAGCGCGTCGAGCCCCATCTCGGCGCCGGCGATGGCGACGCGGCCCTGCTGCGGCTGCAGGATGCCGGCGAGACAGCGCAGCAGTGTGGTCTTGCCCGAGCCGTTCGGCCCGATCAGGGCGGCGAATTCGCCAGGTTGCAGCACCAGGTCGACGCCGTCGAGGACGCGCTGCGGCCCGTAGGCATGAACGAGGCCGGCAATCTCGAGGGCGGGCATCAGGCAAAGCTCCGTGCGACGAAGTAGTGACGCGCCGCGAGCGCGAGCGCGAGCGGCGGCGCGAGGAACGGCAGTTGGTAGGCGAGCAGCAGCAGGAGCGCCACTTCCGCGCTCGCGCGCACGCGCGCGAGATGCGGCCGATGGCGGTAGCGCCAGCTGAGGCAGAGCGAGATCAGACCGCCGATGCCGATCGCGATGACGAAGGCGATGGCGACGAAGGGCTTGGCCGATTGCAGCAGCAGGCCGGCGGCGCCGAGCGTGCTCGCGCAGAGCCAGGCGAACAGCGGATAGCGCAAGGTGCCGGCGGCGAAGCGCGTGAACGGCAATGGCAGGGCCGCGAACAATTGCGTCGCGCGTACCATGGCGTCTTCGCTCGCGCGCAGCGCGAGGCCGTACCAGATCATCGCGGCGCCGAGCAGCAGCAGTCCGGCCAGCGGCAGCAGCGGCATGCCCATCGGAATGAGCAGGCCGAATGCGAGAAACTGCCAGTTGCGTCCGCCCGAGCGCCAGCGCCGCACGGTTTCGCGGCGCTGCCAGTCGGGCAGGTGGCGCAGCTGCGGATGATCGAGCGCAGGCAGCGGCAGCAGCGCCGCGCTCGAATGCTGCTGCGCGATCCGGCCGCGCCTGAGCGCGCCGAGCCGGCGCACGGCGAGATAGCCGGCGCCGCTGCCGAGCCAGAATCCGATGCTGGCCGCGGCCAGGAGTGGCGCGAACCACGGCGTCGAACGGCGCGACAGCAGCACGATACCGACGAGTACCAGCAGGATCACGACGTTGCCGAACAGGGTCAGCAGGACGGCATTGAGATGCAGGCTGCGCCGTGTCGCCGCTTCCGGCACGGGGGCTGCGCCCCACCAGCCGAGCTTCAGTTCGGTCAGCAGCGCGAGCGTCGCGCTGCGGCACATCGCGAAGCCGAACGCGGCGAACGCAATCGCGACGACGAGCGGCTGCGCCGCGAGCAGGCGCAGTACCAGGCCTATGCGGTCGCCGTCGATGCGCGCGACACCGGCACCGACGAGCGCGAGCAGCGCGGCCGCGGCACAGAGGTGGAACAGCGTCTGCGGCCAGAGGCGCAGCAGCCGGCGCAGCCGGTTCTCGGCGACGCGGCGGGATTCCTGCAGGCGAGGATGAAAGTAGGCGGGCATTTGTGCGAGTGTTGCAATCGCCGCCGCTGTCGGCATGGGCCACGAGTTGGGTTGCGACGATGACGCGCACGAGCGACGCCGATTTTTCCGCTCCGCTGCCGCTGCCGCCGGGGCTGCTCGCCGAACTGCGCACGCAGTACGCGAATCCGCCGCGCGCTTATCACGATTTCGCCCATGTGCGCGAAGTGCTGGCGCAGTTCGACGCGGTCGCGCACGGCCCCGGGTGGTCCGCGCCGGTCGAGGTGTTTCTGGCGCTGCTCTACCACGACGCAGTCTACGAGGCCGGGCGCAAGGACAACGAGTCGCGCAGTGCCGAGCTCGCGCAGTCGGCGATCGCGCGCTGGCTGCCCGGCGCGCAGGTCGACGCGGTTCGCGTGGCCGAACTGATCCGCATGACCGCACGCCACGGCCACTGGGCGGGAGAGCCGCTGGATCGCGATGCGGCCCTGTTCCTCGACTGCGACATGGCCATACTCGCGGCCGAACCCGCGCGCTTCGACGCCTACGACGCGGCGATCGCGCAGGAATACCGCGGCAAGCTGCCGGCGTGGATGTTCCGCCACTATCGCCGGCGTTTCCTGCGCGGCCTGCTCGATGCGCCGCGGATCTTCGTCTCGGACTGGTTCCATGCGCGCTGCGATGCGGCCGCGCGGGCGAATCTCGCCCGCTGCCTCGGCAATCGCAGCGCGCTCAAGGCCAGCGCCGGTCGCTAGCGGCCTGTTGCGAGGAACCATTCGCAGCGCACGCGCGGGAACCATGCGTCCGCGGTGACGCGTGCGGCATATAACGATCAGCCATCGCGCGCATTGCGCGCTCTGCTACCGTCAACGCATGACTACCGAGGAAACCGCGTCCGCATTGCTCGCGACGATAGAACCCGAACTGCGCCGCGTCGGATTCGCGTTCGTCGCGGGTGCGACCATGGCCGCCGAGCTCGCGCGCGACGGCACGCTCGACGACTGGCCCGCGTTTGCCGACAGCTGGAACGATCTCGCCGTCGACACCTACATGGCGGACCAGGGGCGTTATCGGCGCCGGCGTCATGGGGTCTATACCGCGAGCGCCGCGGGCCTGCGACGCGAACCCGACCGGCCGCACTACCAGACGCTCGAATACAACCCGCTGCACGGCGGCATCGCACGCTGGTTCCAACCCATCGATGCGCACTGGGACGAAGGCCGGAGCCTGCCCGCCGTGCTGCGCTACTGCCGCGACCTGTTCGGCGCGCTGGCACCGGCGGTCGCCGCCTGGAATGTCGAGGTGCACCAGTTCCGCATCGAGGCGCGCGCGGGCGAGCAGGGGTTGCCCACGCCCGAAGGCGTGCATCGCGACGGCGTCGACTATGTGTTGGTGCTGTTGATCGCACGCACGAACATCGCCAGCGGCACTACGACGATTCATCGCCCCGACGGCGAGCTGCTCGGTCGGTTCACCTTGACGGCGCCGTTCGACGCCGCGCTCGTCGACGACGCGCGCGTCTGCCATGGCGTGACGCCGGTCGAGGCGGTCGATACGACGGCGCCCGCGTTCCGCGACGTGCTCGTCGTGACGTTCAAGGCGGCGTGATCCGGTTCGCCGCAACCTGCCGTTCAGCGCGTGCTTGCTAGCGTCGCCGGACTTGCCTTGCGCCGGGAGCTCGCCGTGCGTTGCCTGTCGGTCCTGTTGTGTTTCCTCGCGCCGCCGGTGTTCGCCGCGGTGGCGGACGTACCGCCGCAATCGTTCTCGTATTCCGTTTATACGCAGATGGCGGCGAACTACGCCGACGACGTCGCCGCGCGCGATCTGCTCGATCGCCTCGTCGCGCCCGATCCGCAGGGATTGCTGATCCGCTTCCCGCCGGGATCCGATGCGCGCGCGACGGTTTATCTGCGCTCCGGCGTGCTGCGCTATGCGGCCGACGACAACGACGAGTTGCGGTTGCCGGACAAGCGCGAATGGCGCCGCGACAATCCGCGCATCGAACTGTCGGCGACGCCGCTCGCGCTGGCGCTCGATTTCGGCGACTGAGCCGGGGGAGAACGCGTCAGACCAGCGCGGTCGCGGCCTCGTGCTGCTGATTCCAGCGTGCGAGGCAATTGTCGACCTCGACGAACTGCGCGTAATGGGCTTTCAGCGCGGCCTGCAGTTTCGGCGAGGTCTCGTCGTCGAACAGGTCCTGCATCAGGTGCAGCACGCGGCGTTCCCGCTCGTGCAGCGCTGCCGCATGCGCCTGCGGATGCAGCGGATCGAACTGGTGGCGCAGTTCCTCATAGCCGAGATCGACCGAGAGGATCCGCGTCGGATGCGCCGGCGAGGTCTGGAACAGCAGCCGCGTCGCGACGAGGTCTTCGAGCAGATCGTGGCGTGCCTTCACGGCGAGCGCGAACACCTCCGTCGTTTCCGGGTCGCGCGTTTCGTCGCGCGCGAAGGCGTAGTAGTCGCGGCCTTCGCGCAGCAGCCGGATCAGCAGGTGGGCTTCGTCGGACGATGTCATGGGCGGCATTCCTCGGGGGAAGTGCCGCCGAGACTAACGAGGCGATTGTTTAGCGCGCGTCGTCAAGATGTTGCGTGGTTCAGCTCGCATGCGGTCTCAGACCCATTCGGTCAGACCTTCGATCTCGTACAGGCGGCGCCAGCTCGGTCGCGAGCGAACGCGGTCGGCCAGCGCCTTCAGTGCGGGCCATTCGGTTGCAGGTTTGGGCATGTTGCGCGACCAGCGCATCAGCATCGTCGCGTAGAGATCGAGGGCGCTGACCCGATCGCCGAGCAGATAGGGGCGGCCGTCGGCGAGCTGAGCCGCGAGCTGGTCGAAACATTTTTCGATGCGCGCGCGCAGTCCGGCCTTGAGCGCGTCTTCATCGATCGGGCCGACGTCGCCCGGATAGAACCAGAGACGGAATGCCGGCTGCAGCGTGTTGGCGAGATACAGCACGCCCTGCAGGAACGCGGCGCGTTCCGGCGCGTCGATGGCGGGCGCGAGCCCGGCTTCCGGATGGCGTTCGCAGAGCAGCAGCACCAGCGCGGCGGTTTCCGCGCAGGGCCGGCCGTCGACGATCAGGGTAGGAACCACGCCGTTCGGATTGAGACGCAGGTATTCGGGACTGCGCTGTTCGCCGCTCGCCGTATCGACGCGCCGGAGTTCGTGCGCGACACCCATTTCGAGCATGAGCAGGTGCGGCAGCAGGCTCGCTGCGCCGGGCGAGTAGTACAAGGTATACATGGGGATCTCCTGCGAGGGACGCGTGAGCATACGGACTGCACGGATGGTGCGAAAGCGGATGAACGCGGCGGCGGCCGGATCCCTGCCGGAAGTCATGCCGACGCACGACCGATGCGCATGCTGCAACCCTGGCGCGAAAATCCGCATCCAAGGCCGCAACGACGCCCCGGACGTCGCGCCGACGTCCCCTTTCGATACCGAGGAATCGCCATGAAACGCCTGCTGCCCGCCGCCGCCCTGGGTCTGAGTCTTACGTTCTCCGCGCACGCGGCGAGCCCCAACTTCGGTTCCTGCGGGCTCGACAGCGACTACGACGTGACGCTCGACAAGGCGGGCCTGACGTTCCGCCATGACGGCGGCAAGCCCGCGAGCATCGTCATGAGCAAGGGCCAGCTCGTCGTCGACGGCCGCAACCTCCCGATCAGCGACGCCGATCGCGAGCGCATCGCCGAATACGAGGCGACCGTGCGCGCGCTCGTGCCGCAGGCAAAGGCGATTGCGCGCGACGCGGTCGACATCGCCTATGTCGCCGTGACGGAAGTCGCCGCGGCGTTCTCGGATACGGCCGACAACACGAGCACGCGCAAGCGCCTCGGTGTGCTGCGCGACGAGTTCAAGCTGCGCATCGACGACACCTTCGACAAGCGGCCGTGGAACGAGGACGAGTTCGATTCGCTGGTCGAAAAGGCGCTGGGCGACCTGATGCCGGTCGTCGTGGCCGAAGTCGCCGGCAGTGCGATCGCGATCGCGCTCAGTGGCGACGAAGCGCGCGCGGCCGAGCTCGAGAAGCGTGCCGCGAAGATCGAACGCGACATCGAGCGCCGCATCGATACGCAGGCCGCGCAGCTCGCCTCTCGCGTGGCCGCGCTGTGTCCGATGGTGGCCAAGCTGGATCGCATCGAGAGCGGACTCGAACTGCGCTTGGACGACGGCTCGCGCCTGAATCTGCTCGACCTCGACGACTGACCGGCGCGGGCCGGATGCCGCCGCCGGCAAGCCGGCCCGACGCGCCGCGAACTGCACGTGATCCGTACCGCGGTTCGTGCACGGCGCAATCCGCCGCGTCGCGGCGCGAGATCCGAAACCGCTGATCCGGCGCGTACTTGGCGCCGGCCCGCGACATGGCACACGGCTTGCGAAGCCTGTCTCGACCGAAACGGAGAGATGCCATGCAGGATGACGACATCCGCACCATCCCCGCCGCGAGCTGGCGCCACGAAGGCCCCGAAGCGATCGCGCGCGGACTCGAACCCGATGCGCAGCTGGGCGTGATCGACGAATCGCTCTGGCTCGCCCTGAACGCCTGGGGTTGAGGAGAGCGCCATGCTGAAACTCGCCATCATCTTCGCGCTGATCTCGCTCGTCGCCGGCGCTCTCGGCTTCACCGGTATCGCGGG
>CAMLSI010000335.1 GCA_946482585.1 uncultured Lysobacteraceae bacterium | reverse complement strand
TCGCCGCCGCCGACTTCGATGGCGACGGCACCGGCGACATTGCCATCGGCCTCGTCGACTCGGTGGTCGTCAAGTACGGCGACGGCAGCGGCGGCTTCGCCGACGGGCCGTCGACCCCGGTGGGTTCGATCGGACCGAACTCGCGCATCACCGATGTCGCTGCAGCGGATTTCGACAGCGATGGCTTCATCGACCTGGCCGTCGTCGATACCGACCCGCTCAATGACTCGCGCATCTATCCGGGCAGCAACCCGCCGGTTCTTCAGCGCAACACGGTGGCCCTGCTGCGCGGCACGCCCGGCGGCAATCTCGTGGCCGATCCGGTCCGGCCACGACTGCAGGCGCCGGAGTTTCCGCTGCGCGCGCGCACCGAGGATTTCAGCGGCGACGGCAGAGCGGAACTGCTGATCGAGAATCACAACACGGTCAAACTGCTATTCAACGCCAGCAATGGCGGCTTCGCTGCGACCTACCAGGACATCTTTCCCGGCGGACTCCCGCCGCAGGTCGACACGATCGCCTCGGCCGTCGGCGACTTCAACCGCGACGGCCGCCGCGATCTCGCGGTGATCTCGAGCTTTCCGCCGGCCAACGCGCTCGGCGGCTTCCATCGCGTGAATTTCTACCGCAACGTGCCGGATCCGAACCGGCCTTTCGCGCTCGTCGCCGACCTCAACGAAATCGCGCTGCCGCACGCGGCAACCTCGATCGCGGTCACCGATTTCAACGGCGACACCTACATTGACCTCGTGATCGGCCTCGAGGCGGCCGGCGCGAAGAGCCTCGTGTTCTACGCCAGCCGCGGCGACTTCAGCTTCGATCCGCCGCTCTACTTCAACGGCGGCTTCGATGCCGGCGCGATCGCGGTCGGCGATTTCAACATCGACGGCAAGCCCGACATCGCCGTGGTCGATTGCTCGGGCGCTTTCGTCGTGCTCCGCCACGACTGAGCGCAGGTTGCTGTTCCGCTGGTTTGTCGGCCTGGAAGGCTTCTCGCGGGCGGCTACTTGATCTTCAGATACAACTGGTACTCCACCACGTGGCTCGCGCCACGTGTGGTTGCCAGGATGGAGACGAGTTCCACACTGTCGAAGTTGCCCGAGCTATCGAGGTTGCGCAGGAACTTCGAAATGAGCGCATTCGAAGTGCCCGTGCCGGTCACCTTCACGCTCTTCCCATCCAATGCGACGCCTTCCAATTCGATGCCTTCCGGCTTCTGGCCAGCGATCAACGCCGTGGTGGATTCCTGCGTCGGCGTTGTCGCCACCTCCGCGCCATGAACGAACGCGCCGGGTGCCATGGCCAGAATCATCGTCATCGCCAATCGTTGCATCGGTTGCATCGGAATTCCTTGTGAGTTCATGCACAGTCTGGGAGTCCCCGGATGCGCGGCGCTTACCCGGCTATTTGCTACTTTTTTCCGGTTTTGTTGAGTCTGAGCAACGTCAGCCCTTCGGGTCGGTCACCATCTTGCCCAGCAGGTCCAGCCAGAGCGTCATATCTCGTTGGTAGAGCTCATCGTCGACTTCGTTGCCGATCGGGCGCGGAATGGAGATATTGATATACCAGTGCAGCGACGCACTCTTGGCCTCGAGCCGGCAACTGGCATGCCTGAGCGCGTTGGAGACCCGGTCGCACACGGGTCCGTTGACGAGTGTGAACCCCGGTGGCAGGCGTTGCTTGTCGGCATCGCGCAGATACTGCCTCGGGCCGACTTCATAGTTGGCCTTGCCCGGCGGCTTGTCGTAGAAACTGACCTCGAACAGTGAACCGGCGTCGGTTTCCGGATCGGTCACCCGCGGCGGTTGGTACTCGCGCGCGTTGCTCGGCGCACCCGGCACCAGCTTGCCGCCCGGCAAGCGGGAAAGCGTGATCATGCCCGAGTCCTCGCAATAGACCGGGCGGCTGTTCGGGTCGCAGCGCAGCATCGACGTTTTTTTTGCTATTTCTGGCGTCACGCAAACGAACGTAACTTCGGCTTTGCCGAATATCGTGGAAGCATGTTCCGCGCGATCGGCGGGACATACGATTGCTGCCAGTTCCGGCGCCAGCGGCGTCTGGCGGTGGCAACCGGTCAGCAAGCTCGCCGTGAATGGCAACAACGCGATGATTGCCCCTCGTGTGAATTTTGATTTTCCGGAGGGCGAAGAGCGCGATGGCGTGGAATGCAGTACTGACATGCGGGCTTCTCAGATTGGCCAGTCGCGATTCTATCAATCCGCCTTGGAAAAAAAGCGAGTCGAGCAATCGCCTTGCAGTCAGTAGTGTCGCGTAACCCGGAACTGGCAGCTGCGAGCGGTGCGGGTGCGCGCTGGTCGACGGCGGAGTTGGCGATACTCCGACGACATGCGCGTGTAGATCTGTAGGTCCTCGGGAATTGGTGCAATGCTGGCCAGCGGAAATTTGCTCGCCATCCGCATGGCGCGTCGGCATAGGCCAAAGGCCGAGGGGCGGCTTAACCCCGCGGTGAGAGTACAGAGCGGACAAAGGGCTAGATCGATCACTATCTGGACGAGCGCGCCCAATGGGTGGCGTGGAACGGCATCCGGATCCAGAACTGGCATCGTCCGCTCCAGACCTACTTGGGAACGCTGCTGGAAGCGGGTTTCGAGCTGCGCCATTTCGCGGAGCCCGAACCCACCGGCATCCAGGACGAGAAAGCGCGGCGTTACCGTCGGGCGCCGAACTTCCTCGTGATGGAGTGGCAGAAAGCCGGCTAGCGCGCCGCTCGCAACGAGCACGTCCGGCGGGACCGGCCTCAGCCCAGCCGCAGGGACAGCTCGACGTCGTCGGCGACATAAATGGACAAGTATCCTTCTCCAGAACGCACGCGCGCCAGATAGTCGGGACTGTGGCCGGCGTTGTCGGCGACGATGAACGCACCGGGCCGCAGACGGCTCTCGACGAGGCTCAGGACGTCCGGATAGAGCGCCTTGGCGCCGTCGAGCAGCAGCAGGTCGATCGTTTCCGGAAGATCGGCGCCCAGCGTCTCGAGCGCGTCGCCTTCGCGCAGTTCCACCAGGTCGGTCAGTCCGCCGGCGGCGAGATTATCGCGGGCTCGCGCGATCTTCGACGGTTCGAACTCGGTCGTGATCAGGCGGCCGCCGCCGTTGTCCCGCAACGCGGCGGCGAGATGCAGGGTCGAAATCCCGATCGAGGTGCCGAATTCGACCACCGTCCGCGCGCCGCCGCTGCGCGCGAGCATGTAGAGCAGCGTTCCGGTCGTCGGCGAAACGGCCAGCGGAAGGTCCTTGAGTCGGCCGTAGTAGTCGAGGTAGTCGGTCTTGCTGCGCATCAGGCGCGTGCGCTCTTCGGCGGACAGGCCGGCGATCAGGGGGCTCGTCATCGGCGAGGCGGCCGCGTCCTCTTCGAACAGACGATCCAGCAGGGAGGCGAGCGGAGCAGTGGTCAGCGTGGTCATGCAGATTTCCGGTTCAGGCGCGTCCGTCTTGACGCCGGAACAGAATACGAATGATCCTTCAGGTTTCCCATTCGCATTGCCGCGCCGCGATGAACGACCGTCGAAATCCGAAGATTTCCCCGAGAAAACAGCCGAAACAGGCGCGCTCCAACGGTCTGGTCGCGATCATTCTCGAAGCCGCCCTTCAGGTCTTGGCCAAGGAAGGCGCGCATCGATTCACGACGACGCGGGTCGCCGAGAAGGCCGGCGTCAGTATCGGTTCGCTCTACCAGTACTTCCCGAACAAGGCCGCGATCCTGTTCCGGCTGCAGAGCGACGAGTGGCGCCAGACCACCGATCTGCTGTGCCGCATCCTCGAGGAGAACGAACGACCGCCGCTCGAGCGGCTGCGGCGTCTCGTGCATGCCTTCGTCCGCTCCGAATGCGAGGAAGCCGAAATGCGCGTGGCGCTCAGTGACGCCGCGCCGCTGTATCGCGACGCGCCCGAAGCGCAGGAAGCGCGCGTGTCGGGAAGCCGCACGATGCTGGCCTTCATGCAGGAAGTGCTGCCCGATGTTCCGAAGGCGACTCGCACACGGGCTGCCGATCTCGTCACGACCACACTGAGCGCGGTGGGCAAGCAGTTCTCGGAACAGCCGCGGACGGCGGCCGAGATCGACGCCTGCGCCGACGCCATGGCCGACATGTTCTGCGCCTATCTCGGCGATCTGCGCGCTCGCGGCGGAGCGCGGAAGCGCCGTCCCGCAATGCCGCGCCGGTGACATATTCAGGTTTGTGATGAATGCGGCAGCCGATAGTTGGACATCCGGCTGCCATAGGAGTGTTGTCCACATCGTAGTGAGTGGAAAAAATAGTCATTGCCGCTAAGCTAGCGACGCGCGGGTCCGGCGCCGGATGTTGCGCCGCACAAGGGGTCCCGCGAATCCTGCCGGAAGCGGTACCGTGACGGCGCAGTCCCTGGAACGGTCCGTGTTGCGCAATTTCGCCGGTCTCGCCCCTGTCCGGCTCATCGCATGACGCGGAGGTAGCTATGCGACTCGCGTTTCGGAATCTGCGATTTCTGCTGTTGCTGGTCGCACTGGCCGTCGGCTTTCCCGCGTCGGCCCAGGTGCCGCCGCATCAACCGGGCACGATCTGCTTCACGCCGCAATTCTGGTGCTGGATGCAGTTCCCGATCTATCCGGGACAGGTCTGCTACTGCCCGACGCCTTACGGACCGGTGCAGGGCATCAGCGGCTGACTGGCGCGGTCCGGCACGGCTCGCGAGCGTGTCGGCGCGCAATCGGATCCACGGCAACAGGGGGGCGGGATGAACCTCAATCTCGAGCCTTACGGCAATACCTTGTATCGCGTGACGTGGTATGTCGGCGACGAGCCCGAGACCTACCTGGTCGGCGCCGAAAGCCTGCACGATGCGGCACAGAAGGTCCGCGATCAACTCGAACTGCTCTCGCTCTGCGTCAAAGAGAATACGCAGACGCGCGATGCGCTGATCGGCCTTGCCGAGGCCGGAAAGACGTTGCGCTCGCGGCTGTTCGACGACTCGGAAAAGAAAAAGGAAATTGGTGCGCTGCAGGCGCGCATCGCGCATTACTACGCGAACGACCGGAAGCTCATGATCTATGCCGACGCAAGCATTGGCATTCCGTGGGGATTGATGTTCGACGGGCGTGTACCGGCCCTCGCGCAGGAAGCTACGCCCAAGCAACAGATCGCCGCGCTCGGCGGCTTCTGGTGTCTCAAATACCGGCTTTCCGCGCTGTCGAAGTCGTTCGCGCGCGATCCGCGGCACTGGAAACGGCCACGCACGAACTTCGGCATGTTGTCGATGATCAACCGCGACGTGAAGGCGGAGCTGGCCGTCGATCTTCCGCAGAGCGCGTACACGGAGTTCTGCGAGATGCTCAATCCGGTCGGCGAGGCCAAGGACTTCGAAGAAAGCCTCGAGATGCTGGAAACCACGCCGAACACCGACATGATCGTGCATTTCCTCGGTCACCAGCGCGACCAGACGCTGATTCTCGACAAGGACAGCATGATTTCATTCGACGATTTTTCGCTGCTGCTCGACGGGCTGACCGTGCACAACAGTTCCGGTTCGCCGCTGCGATGTGGCCTGGTGTTCCTCAACGGCTGCGAAAGCGCCTTCGGCAAAAAGGACTTCACGTTGCGCAGACACGCGTCGCGACCCGAGCTCTGCGGAGCCATCGCCACCGAGTCCATCGTGCGCCGCAAGTACGCGGTGCTGTTCGGGTTCCGCTTCCTCAAGCTGCTGGTCAAGCAGGGCAAGACCGTGGCCGAGACGATGGAGGAGCTCCATCACGACAGCACGCTGTGGCCCGAAAGCCTGATCTACGGCTGCTACGCGCACCCGGACTACTGCATCGAGCTGCCTGCCGCGGCGGCAGGTGCGCCACAACCCGCCGTCGCGAGCGTCGGCTGACATGGCCTACGACGGACAGTCGACGAGCAGCGCATGGCCTGGAGAGCCTTACAAGGGCCTGCAGTACTACAGCGTCGAGGATCGTCGGCTGTTCTTCGGACGTCAGGCCGACATCGACAGGTGTATGCACCGGCTCACGTCGATCGAGACGCGCATCGTGCTGCTGCACGGCCTCACCGGCTGCGGCAAATCCTCGTTCCTGCGTGCAGGCCTGATTCCGAGCGTCGAGGATGACGG
>CAMLSI010000334.1 GCA_946482585.1 uncultured Lysobacteraceae bacterium | reverse complement strand
GCCACCGAGATGCCGAACTCGTCGGAGAAGCCGGCGTCGTCGGCCGCGAGCTTCGCCTGCTCGCTCCAGGCGCTGCCGCTGCGCACGAACACGTAGGCCGCGCCGGCGAACGTCGTGCCGTTGCCTTCGGCCTGGTGCGCACCGGCGACGAGGGTGTTGCCGTCGATCGACACCGCGCTGCCGAGGTTGTGGAACGCCGCGCCGTCGCTCGCGACGAGCTTGGCCTGCTGCGTCCATGTCGCGCCGCTGCGCACGAACACGTATACGGCGCCCTGCACGTTCTCGCCGCCGATGAACGTGCTCGGCGCACCCACGGCGATGGTGTCGCCCGACAGCGCAACGGCCATGCCGAAGTCGCTGAAGCCTTCGCCGTCGCTCGCGCTGAACTTGGCGGTCTGCGTCCACGTCGTGCCGCTGCGCGTGTAGACGTACGCGGCACCGGTGGCATTCTGCACGCCATCGGCGTTCGAGGCGCCGACGACGATGGTGTCGCCGGCGATGGCGACGGCGCGACCGTAGTTGGTGAACGCTTCCGGGTCGGCCGCGACGAGCCGCGCCTGGCGCACCCAGCCGTCGCCGCTGCGCACGTAGACGTAGGCGGCGCCGTAGCCGTCGTTGCTGTCGACGCGGGCGAGCGTCGAGGTGACGACGGCCGTGTCGCCGTCCACCGCGACCGCGCTGCCCCAGCCTTCCCACGCGTTGCCGTCGATGGCGAACGGCACCTGCGCCGGCGCGACGGCGTAGGCCGGCAGCGCCGCGAAAGCCGCCGCCGACAGCAGTGACGTCATCCAACCCCGTACCCGCGACAGGCGTCGCGACCGCTTTTCTTCTACTGCAATGCTCACAGCTCCTCCTGCATGACGATGGGCTCGACGCGAGTCGAGCGTGGCGAATCACCGGACACGCGCTCGTCGCCGTCCGGTCATCGCGTCGTAACGCGCAGGAAACGGAAAATTCTGGTCACGCCCGCGCGCATCGCGCGTGCGTGGCGTAGCATCGGCCGTTCGTCGATGAGGGAAGGGCCATGTACGAGGCCGCGACACGCGATGCCGACGCCGCGCGCTATCGCCGCGCCGGCGCGCTCGTGCACGCGCTGCTCGACCTGCCGCCGGAGCAGCGCGACGACGCCCTGATCGATGCCTGCGCCGGCGACGACGCGCTGCGCGACGAAGCGCGCTGGCTGCTCGCCGCGGCCGAGGACGGCGAAGCCGACGCGCTGCCGCCGGCGCCGATCCTCTCCGCCTACGACCTGCACCTCGCCGCGCCGACGCCGCGCGACTACCGCGTGCTCGAGGCCATCGGCGAAGGCGGCATGGGCGTGGTGTATCTCGCCGAACGCGTGGACGGCGACCTGCGCCAACGCGTCGCGCTCAAACTGCTGCGCTTCGTCGCGCCGGCCGACAGCCATCAGCATCGCCGCTTCGCAACCGAGCGGCGCATTCTCTCGGCGCTCGCGCACCCGAACATCGCGCGCCTGCTGGACGGCGGCGTCACGGTGGAGGGCTTGCCTTTCCTCGCGATGGAATACGTCGACGGCGAACGCATCGACGCCTGGTGCGATCGTCATGCGTTGACCCTGCGCCAACGCGTGACGCTGTTCCTCAAGGTGTGCGGCGCGGTCGACTACGCGCACCGGCAACTCGTGATCCATCGCGACATCAAGCCGTCGAACATTCTCGTCGGCGCCGACGGCGAGCCGAAGCTGCTCGACTTCGGCATCGCGCGCCTGCTCGACGACGACGTCGAGCACACGCAGACCGACCTGCGCGCACTCACGCTCGCCTACGCGAGCCCGGAGCAGATCGAAGGTGCGCCGCTCGGCACGGCGAGCGACGTCTATTCGCTCGGCATGGTGCTGTACGAGCTCGTCGCGGGCGCTCGGCCGTTCGCCGTCGGCGAATCGACGCACCGGCTCTCGCGCGCCATTCTCTCCGGCGACATGCCGGCGCCGAGCCGCCTCGCGCGCGAACGCACCGGCGATGCGTTGCCGCGCACGCGGCGCGTGCCGGCAGACGTCGACGCCATCGTGCTCAAGGCGCTGCGTTCGGAGCCGGCGCACCGCTACGCGTCGGCCGGTGCGCTCGCGGCCGATCTGCAGCGCTGGCTCGCCGCGCGGCCCGTGCACGCACAGCGCGGCAACTGGACGTATCGCCTGAGCCGCTTCGCCTGGCGCCGCCGCTGGTGGCTCGCCGGCGCGCTCGTCGTCGCGGCGTTGCTTACCGCGTTCCTGCTCGATCGCGACGCGCAGCACGCGCGCATCGCCGTCGAGCGCGACCGCGCACACGCCGTGGCGCGCTTCATGGACGAGTTGTTCGAAAACACCGACTCGCTGCACCGCCGCGGCGAAGACGTGACGGTGCGACAGATGCTCGACCTCGGCGCCGCGAGCCTCGCCTCGCGCGGCGACATGGCGCCGGAGCAGCACGCCGCGCTGCTGTTCGCCACGGGCCGCGCCTACAACGCGCTCGGGCGCAGCGAAGATGCCACGCCGCTGCTGGAGCGCGCGCGCGCCGCGCTCCTCGACGCGCACGCACCGGACGAACAGCTCGCGCCGGTGGAGCTCGCGCTCGCCGCGGCGTACAGCGGCAGCCGACGTCTCGCCGACGCCGTCGCCGCCGACGAACGTGCACTCGCGCGCTACGGGACGCTGCCCGCGCGCCATGCCGACGAGATGGCGCAGGCGCGGATCCGCGCACTGCACAACCACGCGGTGATGCTCGGCCGACCGCTGGCCGACATCCGCCGCGATCTCCACGCCGTGCTCGCGTCGCTCGAACAGCGCGAAGCGCCGGTGGCGCTGCGCATCGCCGCGTGGCGCGCGATGACGATGGCCTGGGGCGGCGACGACGTCGGCGCCACCGCCGCCGCGGAACGCGCGATGCGCTTGGCGCAACGCGCGTATCCGGCGGGCGATCCCCGCCTCCTGCCCGTGCGCTACGCCTACGTCACGGCGTTGCAGGAACGCGAGCCGGAGCGCACCGCCGAGCTGATGCCCGCCTTGATCGACGAGTACGAACGACGCCTCGGCGCTAGCGCGATGGTGGCGTCGCTGCTCGGCAACTACGGCAGCCTGCTCACACGCCTCGGCCGCGCCGCCGACGCACTGCCCGTGTTCGTGCGCGCGGCGGACATGGTGCGCGCAACCGGCGGCGAAGACAGCGAAATGTACGCTTGGGCCGTCGCCAACACGGCCGGCGCGCATCTCGCGCTCGGCGACGCGGCAAGCGCCGAAGCGCTGATCCGCAGCGTGCTTCCGGGGCTCGTCGAGCGTGCGCAGTCGGGCGGTGCGACGGAAGCGCAGGTCTTCCTCGCCGCGGCGCGCGACACGCTCGCCGAAGCGTCGCTCGCTCGCGGCGACGCGGCCACGGCCGAGCGCGAATATGCCGCAGCGGCGGACGGCCTCGCCAGGCTCGACCCGGACGCCTACGCCTCAATGCTTACACGTGCACTCGTGCGCCTTGCCGGCGTGCAGCTGCGGCGCGGCAAGCTCGATGCGGCCGAAGTCACCTCGGCGCGACTCGACACCGCGATGAAAGGCGCGCATTCCGCGCTCGCCGAATCGCGCAGCGAAGCGGCGCTGTTGCACATCGATCTCGCCGTTGCACGCGGCGGAGCGTCGGCACGCGAGCGAGCGCAACGGCTGCGCGAATCGCTCTGCGCGAACGGCGAATCCACCTCGGCGCTCGCGCAGCGCTGGCCGACCTGGCACGACGGCGCATCGATGCCGACCTGCGAGGTGCGCTAGCCCGCGAGCCGCCGCCGCAACCAGGCACGCGCCATGCGCCACTCGCGCGTGACGGTGGAGACGGAAAGCTCCAGCGCCTGCGCCGCCTCCTCGATGTCGAGCCCGACGAAATAGCGCAGTTCGACGATCTGCGCCTGGCGCGCGTCCACGGCGGAGAGCTCGTTCAACGCTGCATCGACGGCGACGAGATCGCTGTCGACGCGCAGCGCTTCCGGATCGAGCTCGTCGATCGACACACGCGATTCGGCCGGCGGACGCTTGGCCGCGGCATGGCGCCGCGCATGATCGACGAGGATGCGCCGCATCAGCGTCGACGCGATGAGCAGGAAGTGCCGCCGGTCGTTCCACTGCGCGCGCTGGCCGTTGAGGCGCAGGAAGGCTTCGTTGACGAGCGCCGTGACCTGCAAGGTGTGATCGCGCCGCTCGCC
This sequence comes from uncultured Lysobacteraceae bacterium, assembly GCA_946482585.1. Next base: position 1,961 of record CAMLSI010000334.1, on the reverse strand, counting down.
CGAAAGCTGCCGCGCGGCCTGCGCGCGCAGCTCCGCATAGACGAGCGGCAGCAAGCGATCGAGCGCGCCGCGATCGCCGTCGGACCACTGGCGCAGAAGGCGGGTGACGTCGCTCATCGGCGCACTGTAGCAGGTGCGCGGCGCGTTCATACCGCACGTTGCCGCTGCGAAGACGGCACCGCGACTGCACCGACGCTTCGCGCGCAGTGGCGCCATACGTGGCCACGCTCCTGCGTGCCGTCAGCCATGACCGGGACTGGAAACCGAAGCCGGAATGCTCATGCAATCAGCGCCCGCAGCCCTCTGATGCGCGGCAACGCTGCCGATTTCCAGCAGTGACAGCATTCACAGACCATTGAATTCCAACGGATGTCTGCGCACGGCGGGCCCTCCCTGCTGTCGCGTGAGAGTCGCCTCGATGCCTGCCGCATAGAATGGCGGCTTCGAAATCCCACGGCGCTTTCCATGACTGAACCCGTTCGTCTTTCCAAGCGCCTTGCGGCGCTGATCGGCTGCTCTCGCAGCGAAGCCGAGCAATACATAGAAAACGGCTGGGTCAGCGTCGATGGCAGAACGGTCGAGGAGCCGCAATTCAAGGTTTCCGACAACATCGTCAGCCTGGACCCGGCGGCCAGCCTGGATGCCGTGCAGCCCGCGACCATTCTGTTGCACAAGCCCGAGGGCGCGAGCGCCGCAGAAGGCGCGGATGTCGCGTGGCAGAAGATCTCGCTGGATACGCGCAGCGCCGACGACGATTCGGGTGTCCGCGCACTAAAACGACATTTTCACAAGTTAACCATTCCCCTTGGGCTCGAGTCCGACAGCAGCGGCCTGACCGTGCTCACGCAGGATTGGCGCGTTTCCCGGCGATTGATCGAGGAAACGCTCAAGATCGAGCAAGAGTATGTCGTGGAAGTCAGCGGCGAGCTGATGCCGGGCGGTCTCGCGCTGCTCAATCACGGACTGAGTTTTGGGGGTTGGCCCATTGCGCCCTGCAAGGCGAGCTGGCAGAGCGAAAACCGCCTGCGTTTCGCGATCAAGGCGCCGCAGCCCGGTCAGTTGCGCGCGATGTGCGTCCAGGTCGGGCTGACGCCTCTGGCGGTCAAGCGCATTCGCATCGGGCGCATCTCCATGGGCAAGTTGCCCGTCGGGCAGTGGCGCTACTTGCCGGTGAACGAGCGGTTCTGAATCTCCGCACCGATGATGCCGCTTCGGGCCAACGGCGCCGGCGCCTTGAACGACGTGGCCACCCTGCCCGCACGGGGCTGCGTGCGCGACAAGGTCATCGCGCTGGTGCGCGACGACGCACAAGGCGACGTCATTCCGATGCGCGTCACCGCGACCGGCCCGTGCGCTAGCGCAGCCCCGCGCGGAATGCGTCGAGGTCGACACCGGCCGGCGCCTTGCCCGGCCACGGCATCCACCGGCGCTTGCCGGGATCGCCGCGGCCCGATTCGGCGACGTAGTCATCGTTGTTGCGATGTGGCGGGATGACCCAGTAGCGCTCGACGCCGAGCCGTGTGAGGAATGGTGCTTTCTCGCGACCCAGCTCGTGCGGCGTGTCGCTGCGTGCCAGGCACAGGCCGAAGTCGCGCTCGAGCTGCCCCATGATCTGGCGTTCGATCAGTGCGGCGTGAGTGTCGTACGTGGCGATGTCGTCGTGTTGCCCGGTCCAGATCAGCAGCAGTTGCGGCAATGACGGATCGAACGACCGTCCGTTCGCGGGCTCGAGCTGGAAAAGATCGAGCGACAACGCGCTTTCGGGCTCCTCGGCGACACTGAGCCGCGTGCCGAAATCGATACGGTACCGGTATGCCGGAATCGGCGCGCGGGCGGCGTCGTACGGCACCTGATACTTGCTCAGATGGCCCAGTTCCCTGGCCAACTGCGCGCTCATGACGCTGGCAAGCGTGACCAGCTCGACCGCATCCGGATCGAACGGCGTTTCGATCAGACCAGCG
>CAMLSI010000333.1 GCA_946482585.1 uncultured Lysobacteraceae bacterium | reverse complement strand
GAACGAATGCGCGAGCGGCAGCGCATCGTGGCGTTCGCGCCGGCTCGAAATGAGTCCGCTGCGCTGGTCGCGCGTGCCGTCGGGCGCGAGCGCGCGGATCTCGTAGCGATAGCTGCCGGCCGGCAGGCGGTTCGCCGGAATCTCGAGCTCGTGCAGGCCCGCATCGAGCTGCTGCTCGGGCTGCGGCCAGATTTCCCGGTCGGTGCGGTTGCCGTCGCGGTCGAGCAGGAAGAAGTGGATGCGCACGCTCGCGGGCTGGCTCAGCACATAGCCCAGGCGCGAGGGCACTTCGCAGACGTAGCCCGTCGCCGTGTCGACGTCCTGATGCACGTCCAGCGTGGTCGGGAACTTGCCGAGGATCAGGCCGGTTTCGTCGGGCTGGTCCTTGCCGGCAGGGCGCGGCGAGGACACCGGCGTCGCGGGCAGGATGCCGTAGCCGGCGATCAGGCCGCGTTCGAAGTGCAGTTCCGTTTCCTCGGAGACCAGGCGCACCGATTCGTTCGACAGTGTGGTGCGCGCGGTATAGCGCGCAGTCGGGTCGATGGTCAGGCCGCGACGGATCACGCACGGCGTGCCGTAGTCGCGGTCGAGCAGTCCGCAGGCATCGACGCGCTCGCCATTGCGCAGTACTTCGATCAGGTCCAATCCCGGCCGCCAGGCGGGTGGATGGAACACCGAGCGCAGCGTGAAGTCCCGTTCGGTCGCGCCGTAGGGTGTCAGCGGATTGCGGTCCGGCTGCGCCTCGGGCGGATTGAGGTCGATCGACCAGCCATAGCTGTAGTCGTCGGTCTGCTCCGAGTACACGCCGCGCACCGGCAGATCGTAGGTCTCGAAGTCGCTGTCGAACGGCATGTCGCCGTGCAGCAGGATGCGGCCGCGGATATCGCCGGGAACTTCGCCGGCGCGCAGCCGGAATTCGTAGCGGCCCGGCGCGGTTTCCTGCGAGGCATCGAGCGTGCCGTGCTGCAGCGGCGGGCCCGCGACGCGCAGGGTGCCGCCGCTCGCCGGATACCAGCGGCGCGGTTCGTCGGCTTCGCCGAATACGCTGAACTGCGCGTCGAACACATACGGTGTTGCGATGACGTCGCCGGGCTTCGCCGCCATCGCCGACTGGCCTTGCGCGTTCTCGAAACGCTGCAGGGTCATGTGCGCGAGGAAATAGCGCGTGCATTGGCCGCCGGGTGGCGGCGGTGTCGCGAAATCGCCGGTTTGCGTCAAGCCCGCCGCGGCGATCGTGACGCGGAAGCGCGCGCCGGGATGACTCGGCGAGGCGACGAAGAACGAGCTCCTGTCGTTGAAGCTCGTCAGCGCCAGCGGTCCCGGCGTCGTGCAGGCATGGCCGGTCAGGCGCGGATCGTCGGTGGGGCAGTTGCCGTCGCCGCCGGCGAATCCGGCGAACAGCCGCGCGCCGATCACGCTGCCGTAGGCGATGCTGCCTTCGCACAAAAGTTCCGACGTATCGTCGGTCACGCTGACTGTGACCGGCACGTTGGAGATGCCGTTGCCGAACGCGTCGGCGATCTTGAAATCGAAACGGCCGAAGCCCGTGCCCCAGCTGAAATCGCCGCCTGCGGGTTCGTGGAGCAGCTCGATGTCGCCCGGTGCCGCGGGATGGATGTCGGCGACGAAGGCCTCGCCCGCGACCAGCGGCGGGCCGCCGGTCGCGACCTCGACGTCGACCACCGCATGACCGACGTACTGGGAATTCGCCTCGGGCGAATCGAGCACGTAGTGGCCGCTCGTGCCTTGCCTGCGCGCGAGTTTCAGCGGCGCCGCCGCGAGACCGCGCGCGTCGCTCGGCACAGTGAGGCTCGCGACTTCGTTCGTGCCGTCGAGCAGGCGGCTGTCGCTCGCGGTCACGCGGAACGTGACCGCCGCGCCCTTGACCGGACGTCCGGCCGCATCGAGCACATAGGCGCGCAGGGGCTGATCGAGCGGCTGGTCGGCGACGCCGCGCTGATGCTGGGTCGCGTCGTCGAGCGTCAGTATCGACGCGGCCAGCGGATTCTCGTTCGGCGGCTGCACGAACGGATCGCCGAGTACCGCGACGAGATCCTGCAGATACCACAGTTCCGGCGCCTGCGCGGTCGCGCCGCCGGCGAGTTCGCCGGCGATGAAATAGCCGCTTTCGCCGGTCGACAGCGACCGCACGCGCCAGACCGCGCCGCTCCAGGCATCGAGCGTCAGCGGATCGGCCGGCACGTCGACGACGTAGCCGCGCGCGAGCCAGTGGTCGATCGCGGCGACGACGGACGGCGCCTGATGCACACCGCCGCTGCCGCTCGCCGCAGTGAGCGTGAGCACGCTGCGGCCGCGGTCGCGTGCGAGTCCCAGGCCTTTGTCCGCGGAAATGCTCGGTACGCTCCATTGCTGCTCGAACACGCGATGTTCGAGCGCGGAGCCTTGCAGCGCCGACAGCGCGGTCCAGTCGATCTCCGCGCGCGGCGCATCGATCGCGGCGAAGGCTTCGGCAGGACGCAGCGCCGCATCGAGCGCGACGCCGCGCCAGCGCAGCGCGCTCGCGAGACCGGCGACGCGGTCGACGCGATACTGATTGACGACGAGTGCCGCGGCCGGGAACGGACGCACGACGCCGACGCCGGCGAGCGCGGCGAGTTCCTCGTCGTCGTCGTTCCAGTTCGACAGGTACCGTGCGCCGAGATGCGCGAGAAGGCGCGGCGCGCGCTGTTCGCTGTCGCCGGGCAGGGCGATGTCGTGGTCGGACGGCGTCGCCGCGTCGAGCGCGATCGCCGCGTAGCCGCCGGCGGTCAGGCTCTGCGCGAAACCGACCGAACCGCCGGGGCCTTCGAGCGTGATCTCGAGGCGATGCCGCGCCGCAGTGTCGATCGCGCCGCTGCCGGCGCGCGCGGCCTGTCCGGCGACGAACAGCAGCGGACGGACGCGATACAGATACGGCGGCGTGCGGCCCATGCCGCCGTGCGCGTCGACGATCGCGCCGTCGTCGATCGAGGCGGGCTGATAGCCGAGCGTGACGCGGCGTCCCGACAGTTCGGACACGGCCACGCGTGTGTCGAGTACGACGGGCGAGTCCGCCGCGTCACTGCTGCGCACGACGACGCGCAGGTGCTGGCGCAGCGATTCGGGCAGTTGCGCGAATTCGCCGGTGACCGCGAGCACGGGCGCCGGCAGGCTCGCCGGCAGCAGTTCGAGCGGCGGCGCGGCGACGGCGTGCTGCGCGAGCTGTGACGCATAGTCCTGCGGCGGCGACAGCGCGGCGAGGCGCGACGACAGTTGCTCGCGCAGGCGTTGCAGCGGCGCGTCGGCGCGCGCCTGTTGCAGGTGATCGTCGATGAACGCCTCGGCATCGAAGCCGGCACGCGAGAACGCGCCGGCCGCGGGAACGTGCCGGTGCGGCTTCAATGCCGGCGCGAGTGCGATCCAGCTGCGGCCGCTGAGGTCGGCGCTGCTGCCGCGGTAGTTCGACATCGGCAGATAAGCCGACACGTAGGTGTGCTCGATCGCGTACGCGGCGATGCGGCCGCCGCGCACGACCGGGCGATGCGCGACGCCGGCGGCGGCGAGCGCGAGACCGACCTTGTCCTCGCGCACGCCGAGGCTCGCGGCGAGATCGGCGAGTGCGACTTCGACGACGCCGTGCACGTAGCGCGCGGGTGCGCGGCTCGCGCGCAGCAGCGCGATCAGCAGGCTGGCCTGGTCGACATCGTTGCCCGACAGGCTGCGCAGCGTCGCTTCGGCGTTCTGCTGCGCGCCCGCATACCAGCGCGTGCGCACGCTGCTGCGCACGAAGTCGGCGATGCGCGCGTAGTCGTGGCCGAGGCTCGCGGCCTGCGCGAGGATAGCCGGCGACAGCGGCGCGTCGATGCTGTCGGCGTAGTCGAGCGGTTCGGGCGCGACGTCGGTTTCCGTGTCCGCATGGCTCGCGACGACGGCCGGCGTCATCGCGGGTTCACGCACCGGCAGTCGCGGCCGGTGCAGCGGCAAGGGATTGACGCCGTGGATCGCGGGCGCGTCGTCGGCGTCGGCGGCGAGCAGTCCTTCGATCTCCGCCGTGAGCGCGGCGCCGATCGTCATGGCGGACTGCGCCTTGAGGCTGCCGGACAGCGCGGCGGCCGCGGCATCGAGACGCCGCAGGTGGTCGCGCAGGCGTTGCTGCTGCGCGGTCGCGAGTGCGCTCGCCGATGCCGGCAGATGGCTGCTGCGCAACAAGGCCGAATCGGCATCGAGGCGCAGATCCACGAGCAGGGACTGTGCCTGCAGCGCCTCGAGCGCGGCGATGAGTCGCGTGCGCGCGGCAGCCGCGTCGATGGGACGCGCCTTGCGCGTCGCGAGCAGGCTGGCCTCCAGCGCGCGGCGGGCTTTCGCGTAGCCGGTGAACGTGTCGCCTGTCGCGGGCGGTGCGGCGGCGATAGAAGGTGCCGCCGCCCGCGCGCTCGCGATCGCGGCGCGTGCATCGCTGCCGCGCAGCAGCAGGTCGACGATCGCGGCCTGCGCGGACGCGGCGCTCGTCGTGGCGCTCGCCGCGACATCGGCCCGCTTGCTTTCCGGTGCGCCGCGCGGACGCGGCGTGGCGGGTGCCGCGATCGCCGGCGCCGGCGGTGCCGATGCCGCGAGCGCGGCGCGCTCGGCGGCCACGACGTCGGCGCGGGATCGCGTCGCGGTCACGCGCCGGTCGGCGTCCTGGCGCGGCGCCTCGCGTGCGGGCACGGCGGCAGCGGTCGTCGCGGATCGCGGCAGCGGTGCGGCGAGACCGGCGCTGCAGGTCGCGGCGAAACTCAGTGCCGCGACGACGAGGCGGAACAGGGCAGGACGAGTCATCCGTGGCGTCTTCATCGGTGGTCTCCGCTGCGCGAACCCGCGGAGACGGGCAATCGGGCCGGTGCGAACAGCAGGCGCGGCAGCCAGCCCGAGGGGGAAGCATCGCTGCGCTTGGACGGCGGTGGCATTTCGAAACCGTCGCAGAACAGCAGATCCTCGAGGCCGTCCTGGAAACCGTTGCGGAACAGCCGATCGAGCGGCCGTCCGCGCGGGCAGCCCTGACGCAGCTGCACCGGCACGGTCGCGAGCACGGTCCAGTGACTCTGGCCCTGCGCGTCGCGCAGCGAGGCCGCGAGTTCGATGCGGTAGTCGCCGGGCGCGAGCGCGTCGGTCGCGAATGTCGAGGTGCGCGTAACTTCGGCGCCCGGGTTCAGGCTGACCGTGCTGTCGTCCTGCGCCACCGTCGCGCCGCCGTCGCCCGTCTGCACCTGCACGCGCAGCGGCGTGGCATCGAGCGCGATCGTGCCGTTGTTGCGCAAGGTGTAGTCGACGTCGAGCGGCTCGCCGCGGCGCAGGCTGATCGCCGGATCGGCGAACTGCGCGGCGAGCGATTCGCCGACGGGCGGCACGTAGGTCACCGTGATCGCGATTTCGTCGCCGACGTTGCCGGCGCGATCGGTCGCACGCAGTCGAATCGTGTTGCCGCCGGGCAGCAACGTTGCCGCCGCCGTGCGGAACTGGCCGCTCGCGTCGGCGCGCACGACCGTGTTCAGACCCGGCGCATCGACGGCGACATCGGCGTTCGCTTCGGTCGTGCCGGCGATGTCCTGGGCGGCGTCGCCGACCGTGCTGCCGGGCACCGGTTCGCTCACGGCTACGGTCGGCGCATCGCGGTCGATCGTGAACGCGATCTCGCGCGCCGCCGCGTTGCCGGCATCGTCGTCGGCCTCGATCCGCAGCACGTGGCTGCCGCTCGCGGCGATCGCCGCGCCGTCGATGTAGGGCTGGCCGTCGAGGCGCAGGGTCGTCGTGCGCAGGTGCGGATCGCTGACCGTGATCTGCGGCGTCACCGCGTGGTTGACGAGATCGCCGTCGGCGACACCGGCGACTGCGATCTGCGGCGGCAGGCTGTCGACGGCGAACGCGATCGTCGCGGACAGGCTCTCGTTGCCGGCCGCATCGCGCGCGCGCAGGCGATAGTGATGCGCGCCGTCGGCCAGCTTCAGCGCGGCGCTCTCGAACGTGTCGGCGCCGCTGTTCGCCAGCGACATCCACGGACCGTCGTCGACGCTGGCGTCGACCGTGACCGGCGCGCTGAGCGCGTCGCTCGCGTTCGCTCGCAGGCGCAGCGGCGCCGCGGCCACCGCATCGGCCAGCGGTGCGATCGCCTGCAACTGCGGCGCCGTGCGATCGACGACGAGCACGCTCTGCGCATCGAGC
>CAMLSI010000332.1 GCA_946482585.1 uncultured Lysobacteraceae bacterium | reverse complement strand
TCGCGCTGCTCAACCTCGAAGGCGCCGGCATGATCGGCGTGCCCGGCACGGCCGAACGCGTGTTCGCCGCGCTGCGCGATGCGCGGGTTTCGGTCGTGATGATTTCGCAGGGCTCTTCGGAACATTCGATCTGCTGCGTCGTGCGCGACAGCGAAGCGGAAACCGCGCGCCGCGCGCTGCAGTCCGCGTTCGCGCGCGAACTCGCCGACGCGCAGGTCCAGGCGGTGCAGCTGATCCGCGGCATCAGCGTGCTCGCCGCGGTCGGCGACCGCATGGCCGGCACGCCGGGCGTGGCTGCACGCCTGTTCGATTCGCTCGCCCGCGCCCGCGTGAACATCAGGGCGATCGCGCAGGGTGCGTCCGAACGCAACATCTCGGTCGCGATCGCAAGCGTCGACGCGGACAAGGCGCTGCGCGCCGCGCACGCGGGTTTCTGGCTGTCGGCACAGACCATCTCGCTGGGCGTGATCGGGCCCGGCAAGGTCGGCAGCGCATTGCTGCATCAGCTCGACGCTGCGCAGGCGCGTCTGAGGCGCGACACGAATCTCGATCTGCGGCTGCGCGCGGTCGCCTCGCGCAGCCGCATGTGGCTCGACGATCGCGGCGCCACGGCCGACTGGCAGCGCCGTCTCGACGAATCCACCCTGGACGTCGATCTCGACCGCTTCACCGAACACCTGCAGGCCGCGCACCTGCCGCATACCGTCATCGTCGACTGCAGCGCGAGCTCGCGCGTGGCCGAGCGCTACGCCGGCTGGCTCGCCGCCGGCATCCACGTGATCACGCCGAACAAGCAGGCCGGCGCCGGGCCGATCGAACGCTATCGCGCGATCCGCGACGCGATGAGCGCGAGCGGCGCGCGCTTCCGCTACGAGGCGACCGTCGGCGCCGGCCTGCCCGTCGTCAGTACCCTGCGCGACCTGCTCGATACCGGCGACGACATCGTCGCGATCGATGGCATCTTCTCGGGCACGCTGGCGTGGCTGTTCAATCGCTACGACGGCTCGGTCGCGTTTTCCGCGCTCGTGCGCGAGGCGCACGCGCTCGGCTATACCGAGCCCGATCCGCGCGACGATCTTTCGGGCACCGATGTCGCGCGCAAGCTCGTGATCCTCGCGCGCGAAGCGGGCCGCGAATTGTCGCTGGCCGATGTCGCCGTGGAGAGCCTGGTGCCGGCCGCGCTGCGCGACGCGGCGCCGGACGAATTCATGACGCGGCTCGCCGAACTCGACGCGGTATTCGCCGCGCGCCAGTCCGCCGCGGCCGCGGCCGGAAAGGCACTGCGTTACGTCGCGCAACTGGATCGCGACGGCCGCGCGAGCGTGGGACTGGTCGAACTCGGCAACGACCACGCTTTCGCGCACCTGCGCGAGACCGACAACATCGTGCAATTCTCCACACGGCGCTATTGCAACAATCCGCTCGTGGTGCAGGGACCGGGCGCCGGGCCCGAAGTGACCGCGGCCGGCGTGTTCGCGGATCTGCTGCGTGTCGCCGGCACGCTCGGAGCGCGCGTCTGATGCGCTCGCAGGCAACGGCTTTCTCGCCGGCCTCGGTCGGCAACATCGGCGTCGGCTTCGACATACTCGGCCATTCGATCGTCGGCGCCGGCGATCGCGCGACCGTGCGGCGCATCGCCGAGCCGCAGGTGCGCATCGCGGCGATCCGCGGCAGCACAGTCGAACTGCCGCACGAGGCCGCGGCGAATACCGCCGGCGCCGCGCTGATCGCATTGCGCGAGACGCTGCAGCTGCCGTTCGGCTTCGAGATCGAGCTCGACAAAGGCATCGCACTCGGCTCGGGCATGGGCGGCTCGGCCGCTTCGTGCGTCGCCGCGCTCGTCGCCGCGAACGCGCTGCTCGACGAACCGCTCGCACCGGCGGCGCTGTACCCGTACGCGGTCACGGGCGAAGCGGTTGCGAGCGGCGGACGCCATGGCGACAACGTCGGACCCATGCTGCTCGGCGGCGTCGTGCTCGCGACGGCCGAGCACGTCGTCCCGGTGCCCGTGCCGGCGGAGTGGACCTGCGTGCTCGTGCACCCCGACGCCGTGCTCGAAACGCGTCGCGCCCGCGCGGCGCTCGCAGGCGCATACGAGCTCAGGCAGTTCGTCGCGCAGAGCGCGAACCTGAGTCTCGTGCTCGCGGGCTGCTGGCGCGGCGACGCGGCACTGGTACGCGCCGGGCTCGAGGACGTGCTCGTCGAACCGCGCCGCGCGCCGCTGATCGGAGGCTTTGCCGCGGTGAAGCAGGCCGCGCTCGCCGGCGACGCCATGGGCGCGAGCATTTCCGGCGCAGGCCCCAGTGTGTTCGCGTGGTTCGCGACCGAGGCGCAGGCGCGCGCGGCCGCACCCGCCATGGCCGCGGCATTCGCCGCTGCAGGCTTCACGAGTCAGACCTATATCTCGCCGGTCGCCGGACCGGCCGCACAGGTGATCGCATGAATTTCGTCAGCACGCGCGGCGGTGCCGCACCCTGCGGTCTCGGTGCCGCGATCGCGGCGGGACTCGCTCCGGACGGCGGTCTCTACGTGCCGACCGCGTTGCCCTCGTTCTCGCCGCGCGAGTTCGACGGCTGCGACACCTTGCCCGCGATCGCGACACGCCTGCTGCAACCGTTCTTCGAGGGCGACGCGCTCGCGCCGGAACTGTCCGCGATCTGCGCCGATGCGTTCGATTTTCCGGCCCCGCTGGTGCCGCTCGCCACGCCGCAGGACTTCGTGCTCGAGCTGTTCCACGGGCCGACGGCGGCGTTCAAGGATTTCGGCGCGCGCTTTCTCGCCGCCTGCATGAGCCGGCTGCAGGCCGCGCGCGAACGGCCGCTGACCATCGTCGTGGCGACTTCCGGCGATACCGGCGCCGCGGTTGCCGCCGCGTTCCACGGACGCCCCCGCCTGCGCGTCGCCGTGCTCTACCCCGATGGCCGCGTGTCGCCGCGCCAGGCGCACCAGCTCGGCTGCTTCGGCGGCAATATCCGCACGTACAGGGTTTCCGGCGCATTCGACGATTGCCAGACGCTCGTGAAACAGGCTCTCAACGACGCGGCATTGCAGAACGACGTGCCGCTGAGTTCGGCCAACAGCATCAGCCTCGGCCGCCTGCTGCCGCAGATGAGCTACTACGCCTACGCGTCGCTGACACACTGGCGCACGCACGGACAATCGCTGAACGTCGTCGTGCCGACCGGCAATCTCGGCAATGCGTTCGCCGCGATTCTCGCGCGCGCGCTCGGACTGCCGCTGGGTCGGATCGTGCTCGCGACCAATGCCAACGAAGTGCTGCCGCAGTTCTTCGACGGCGCCGACTACCTGCCGCGCGCGAGCGTCGCCACATTGGCCAATGCGATGGACGTCGGTGCGCCGAGCAACTTCGAGCGCCTGCGCTGGCTGTATCCCGACGATGCCGAACTGCGCCGCGCGTTCCGCGCGCAGCGCGTCGACGATGCAGCGATCCGCGACACGATCGCACGACGTTTCCGCGACCACGGCGAGGTGTTCTGCCCGCACACGGCAACCGCGGTGAGGACGCTCGAGGACCTGCGCCGCGACGGTGCCGACGGCGACTGGTGCGTGGTGTCGACGGCGCATCCGGCCAAGTTCGAGAGCGTCGTGGAACCGCTGATCGGCAGGACGATCGAGGTTCCGCCGATGCTGGCGGCACTGCTCGAAAAACCGGCGCACGCCGATCCGCTCGCGCCCGAGTATGCGAAGTTTGCGGAAGCGCTGCGCAGGTCGGGTTGAGCACAGCGAAGCCCGGCGTCGAGGCGATTCCGTCACGGAGAACCGATGCCGAAGCGATCGCGACGAGTGCTTCGACAGGCGTTCGCCGCTGCATGAACACCTCGACGTCGGGCTTCGCCTCCGGCTCAACCCGACCTGCGGTTTTTTACGGCAATGTCACCGCCGCCGCCGTGTCGTTCGCGGGCTGCGCGTCGTACTGACTGCCGGACACCTGCAGGCTCGCCTGCACGCTGCCCGCCGCGGCACCGGCTACGCGCAAGTGCAAGGTTTCGCTGCTGCCACCGGCTGCGATGACGCCGCCATACGTACAGCGCGGCGGAGCGGCCGACAGGTTGCAGCTCCAGTTCGCGCCGGTCGCCTCGAGCGCGACGCCGTCGGCCGGCGGCGTGAGCACGGCGACGATGCCCGTGGCCGCACCGACGCCACGCGACAGCGACGGCATCTGCAGGTTGTCGACGCGGATCTGGTAATCGATCAGGGTCGGTGCTGTCGCACTTTCGACGACCGGCGTCAGGCGCGCGGCGAGATCGATGCTGCCGTAACCGGCGAGTCGCTGGCCGACGACGCCGTAGTCATCGCTCGTGTAGGAATCCTGGATTCGCCAGATCGCACTCACGTCGCCGTCCGCGTCGCTCGCGATGCTCGCGTAGTACGCGCCGGCCGTGCCGTCGGAGATCAGCGCTTCGGGACCGCGCGCCGTCCCGTTCGCGAGATAGCGTCGCAGGTAGATCGTGTCGTTGCGGCGCTGCCAGATCACGCTGAAATCGCCGGTCGCGCGCGCCATCGCGATCGCGGGCTGAGTCGGCTCTTCGGTCGGATAGCTGTTCTTGTACGCGATCGCGAACTCGCTGCCGGCCGCGTTGCCGTTCGCGTCGTAGCGCTGCCCGACGATGCGCGCGTCGTAACGGCTGAGATAGCTGTCCCAGACCACGATACTGTTGCCGCTCGCGTCCATGCCGATGTCGGCGATGCGCTGATTGCCCGCGACCGACCAGTAGTTCACGCGTTCCGCCGCACCGCGCGCGTTGCCGAATGCATCGAAGCGGCGGCGATAGACGTCATGGCTCGCACCGTCGTTCTTGTCGTGCGTCCAGACCACGGTGAAGTTGCCCGCGTCGTCGGTGGCCAGGCGCAGGTTCGGCCCGAAATAGCCGCTGCCCTGCACCGCGACGACGATTTCGTTGCCGAGTGCAGTGCCGGCCGCGTCGAAACGCCGTGCACGGATTTCGGTGCCCGTCGACGGATAGGCGCGCCACGCCGCGACGTACTTGCCGTCGGCACTCATCGCGACGACGGCGCCGCCGGCCTCGGGCGTGTTCGTATCGATCTGCTGCTGCGGCCCGAGCGGCACGCCGTTGCGATCGAAGCGGCGCTGATAGACGTGCGGCAGGCTGTACAGCACCGTCGTGTGCGCGGTCCATACGACGGTGAAGTTGCCGTCGGCATCGGCGGCCACGGACGGATAGAAATAGCTGCCCGCGAGCGGCCCGCTGTTGACCGTGATTTCGTTGCCGACCGGATTGCCGGCGCCGTCCAGACGCCGCGCCCGCACGCCGATCGAACCCACGGGCCTGTCGGTGTACCAGACGGCGACGGCATTGCCGTCGGCGCCGACCGCGATGTCGGCCTGGTGCTGCGCGCCCTGAGTGAACTGGTGATAGCGCAGAACCGGGCCGACGGCCGCGCCCGGCGCGCTCAGCGCATGCGCGGCGCCGGTACCGGCCAGCGCGAACAGCAGACTCGCCGCGAGCACGGCGGGACGCGGAGAAAGAAAGAACGGGGAATGCACAGGCATGGTCGCTCCTAGCGATGAAATCCAGGGAGCGGCAGCGACGGACGGCGGCGCCGGCGTCATACTGCCGCCATCGCAGTGTGCGAATTTGTGGACTCATGCGGATGCCGGCCTTGTCCAGCCTCGTGGCAGCGCCACTGGACGCACTGTCCAGCGCACGTCGCAGCTTGCGCGACATCGGCGCGACTGCTCTCATCGCGCTGCTCGCGGCCTGCGCCGCAACTCCGCCACCCTCCGTGGAAAGCCGATTGATGAGCGCCGGACCGCCCTTCGTCATCGCCCATCGCGGCGCCAGCGCGTACCGCCCGGAACATACGCTGGAGGGCTATGCGCTCGCGATCGAGCAGGGCGCCGATGCGATCGAACCCGATCTCGTCGTCACGCGCGACGGCGTGCTGATCTGCCGCCATGAAAACGAGATCGGCGGCACGACCGACGTCGCGGCGCGTCCGGAGTTCGCCGATCGGCGCACGCGCAAGCGCATCGACGGCGAGGACGTCGAGGGCTGGTTCGCCGAAGACTTCACGCTTGCCGAAATCCGCACGTTGCGCGCGCGCGAGCGACTGCCAGAACTGCGTCCCGACAGCGCGCGCCACGATGGCCGCTATCGCATCCCGACCTTCGCCGAGGCCATTGCGCTCGCGGCG
>CAMLSI010000331.1 GCA_946482585.1 uncultured Lysobacteraceae bacterium | reverse complement strand
GGTAGCGGCTATAGTCGCCGCTGGCCGCGGCGACCTGGAAATGCTCGGGCAGCGCGCCGTTCGGCTGGCTGATGCGGCAGCACAGCGCACCGCTTTCGACGCCGACGAGGTCGGTCAGCTGTGCGAGCACGGTCGATGCGAACTGCTGCGGCTGATGGTGCGCGAACACCTGGCTCGAGGCGCGGATGACGTTCTCGAGGCCGCGCCGGTTCGCCTCGATCGTGCGCATGTCGCGGTAGGCGCGCAGTGCCGCGTACAGGGTCGTCGCGAGCTTCTGCGCGGTCAGCTCGGTCTTTTCCTTGTAGTCGTTGATGTCGTACGCCGCGATGACTTCGTGCTCGGGCGCCTGGCCCGGCTGTCCCGTGCGCAGCACGATGCGGACGAACTGGTTGCCGAGACGCCCGCGGATCGTGCGCACGAGATCGAGCCCGGCCTGTTCGGATTCCATGACGACATCGAGCAGCACCACGGCGGCGTCGTCGTGGCGCGCGAGCAGTTGTTCGGCTTCGCGGCTCGAGAACGCGCTGATGAGTTCGAGCGGGCGCTCGGCAAAGCGGAAGTTGCCGAGCACGAGCCGAGTGACGTTGTGCACCTCGGGCTCATCGTCGACGATGAGCACCTTCCACGGCGGCAGCGTGCGCGAAGGCTCCGCGGCGAATTCGAGGCGATCATCCAACACACCCATGCGGCCCCTCCCGCAGGTGAGTCCGGAAGCAGTCTACCCCAGTTGTCCGGGGCTGCGACGGCGGGTTCAGGGAAATTCACGGTTGCCGCAACCGATGAACGCGCAGCGCCGGTGCGGATCGCGCCGGCGCCGCTTTCACGCTCGTGAACGAAGGTGTCGCAGCGGCCGCTGCGGAGAACGATGCGCGAGCGCCGACGTGCGGCGTCCGCTTCGCTCAGGACTTGCCGTGGAACAGCTCGCGGCCGATCAGCATGCGGCGGATCTCGTTCGTGCCCGCGCCGATCTCGTAGAGCTTCGCGTCGCGCAGCAGGCGGCCGGTCGGAAATTCGTTGATGTAGCCGTTGCCGCCCAGCGCCTGGATCGCCTCGAGCGCGACGCGCACGGCGTTCTGCGAGGCGTTCAGCAGGCACGAGGCCGGATCGATGCGCGACTTGGTGCCGCGGTCGAAGTCCTGCGCGACCATGTAGGCGAACGCGCGCGAGGACTGCAGCGCCGTGTACATGTCGGCGACCTTGGCCTGCATGATGCCGAACGTGCCGATCGGCGCGTTGAACTGCTTGCGCTCGCGCACGTAGGGCAGGGTGATGTCGAGCGCGGCCTGCATCAGGCCGATCGGGCCGCCCGAGAGCACGAGGCGCTCGGTATCGAGTCCGCTCATGAGCACGCGCACGCCCTCGTTGAGCTGGCCGACCACGTTCTCGACCGGAATCTCGCAATCCTCGAACACGAGTTCGGAGGTGTTGGAGCCGCGCATGCCGAGCTTGTCGAGCTTCTGCGCCGTGGAGAAGCCTTTCATGCCCTTCTCGACGATGAAGGCGGTCATGCAGCGCGATCCGGCCGGTCGCGGCGCAGTGCGCATGTAGACCAGCAGCACGTCCGCATCGGGCCCGTTCGTGATCCACATCTTCGAGCCGTTCGCGACCCAGCGATCGCCCTTGAGCTCGGCGCGGCAGCTCATCGATCCGACCACGTCGGAGCCGGCGCCGGGCTCGCTCATCGCCAGCGCGCCGACGAACTCGCCGCTGCACAGGCCGGGAAGGTATTTTTTGCGTTGTTCCTCTGTTCCATTGTGAAACAGGTTTTGCACACAGAGATTGGAGTGTGCGCCGTAGGACAGCCCCACCGAGCCCGAGGCGCGCGAGATTTCCTCCATCGCGACGAGGTGGGCCAGATAGCCGAGTTCGGAGCCGCCGTATTCGCCCGGTACGGTGACGCCGAGCAGGCCCATCTCGCCGAACTTCTTCCACAGGTCGGCCGGGAACACGTTCTCGCGGTCGATCAGGTCCGCGCGGGGCGCGATCTCCTTGTCGGCGAACTGGCGTACCGATTCGCGCAGGAGGTCGAGATCTTCACCGAGGGGGAACGGACGCATGCGTATTCACCGGAGACTGGGCGCGGAAGCGCGGATTCTAGCGGCGCCGGAGCGACGCCGGTAATGGCCATGTCCATACATGCGTGCTCAGCCGCGCCGGCGGCGCATCTGGCCGTAGATCACGCCGATCAGTCCGCCGAGCACCGCGAAGCCGACGACGCGCACGAGCCAGTTGTTGCGGCGCGGCGCGGCGGTGGCTTCGATCGTCGCGTCGTCGGGATTGGCCGAGCGTGCCGCATCGACCCAGGCCGACAGGGACCGCTTGGCCCAGTCGCGATCGGCCGGCGTGCGCTCGATCGCATACGTGTAGAAATAGATCAGCTGGTGGCCGACGAGCGCGAGCGCACCCGCGCAGAACATGCGGTCGCTGCTCGAGCCGGTCGCGCCGACCGTGCTGCTCATGCTGAAGAAGATGCCCCAGTCTTCGCGGCGGAACACGCCGTGATAGCCGACGTCGGCGATGCTGACGCCGGGATCGACGCCGGCCTGCTTCTGCACGCGCTCGTTGCCTTCGCGCACGATCTGCCCGGCCTGTGTGCCGACGTTCTTCATCGCGGTTTCGAGGCTGCTTTCTATCGTTTTCGCGTTGGCGCTGAATTCGGCGGCCGACAGCGGCTTGCCGTCGAGCGATCGCGGCACCTGCAGCTGGTAGTAGCGCGGCAGCGTGTCGAGGCGTCCCGCGAGCATGGCTTCGCCGTCGGCCGGCGCGACGTAGAACTCGACGAGGCGGTTGGTCGGCGGCAGGAACGCGCTGCCGAGGCTGAAGATCTGCGCGGAGCTCGTCGACGTCGGGCCGTAGCCGTCGGGCTGCGGAATCTCGAGGCTGCGCGAGCCGAAGGCATATGGTGTGGCGCCGGCGATCGCGGCGGCGGCGGAGAGTGCGATCGCGCAAGCTGCGCGAGCCCAGCGAGAAAGCCCCATGGTTTCCCCCGAAACCGGCCGCTGCGGCCGGCCCGGGCGACTCTAGCACGGCCTCGCTGCGGGGCGAGGCCGCCGCCGTGCACGCACGGCGGCGGGTGTGCTGCGGGTGCTTACTGACCGCGCATGCGGCCGAGGAAGCGGGTCTGCTGGTTGCCCATGTGCGGCAGCTTGATCCGGCCGATCGCGTTGATGCGTTCCTCGGCCATGCGGTCGGCCGCCTTGTAGGTCGGGATGCCGTCGCGCGTGGCGATCTGGAAGATCTTGCCGAGGTTGTAATAGATCGTGCGCATCATGCGCATCGCGCGTTCGCGGTTGTAGCCGTCGATTTCCAGCGACACGTTCATGAGGCCGCCGGCGTTGACCGCGTAGTCGGGCGCATACAGGATGCCGCGCGCTTCGACTTCGTCGCCGATCGCATCGTTCGCGAGCTGGTTGTTCGCGGCGCCGCAGATCACCTTGCACTTCAGGCGCGGCAGCGTCTTGTCGTTGACCGTGCCGCCGAGCGCGCACGGCGAGTAGATGTCGGCCGGCACGTCGTAGATCTCGTCGAGCGCGACGGCTTCGCAGCCGTATTCGTCGACGCAGCGCTTCACGGCTTCCTGATTGATGTCCGTGACCCACACTTTCGCGCCCTGTTCGCGCAGCAGCTTCACGAATTCCATGCCGACGTGGCCGACACCCTGCACGGCGTAGCTGTATTTGCCGACGTCTTCATTGCCGAACTTGGCGTTCAGCGCGGCCATGAGGCCCTGGAGCGTGCCGAATGCGGTGAACGGCGAGGGATCGCCCGAGCCGCCGTGGACCTGATGCACACCGGTCACGAACTCGGTTTCCTTGAGCACGTATTCCATATCGTTGACGTCGATGCCGACGTCTTCGGCCGTGATGTAGCGGCCGTTGAGCGAATTGATGAAGCGGCCGAACGCGCGGAACAGCGCTTCGGACTTGTCCTTGGACGGGTCGCCGATGATCACGGCCTTGCCGCCGCCGAGGTTGATGCCCGACACCGCCGCTTTGTAGGTCATGCCGCGCGACAGGCGCAGCACGTCGTTCAGTGCTTCCTGCTCGGTCTTGTAGGCCCACATGCGCGTACCGCCGAGCGCCGGACCGAGGACCGTGTTGTGGATCGCGATGATGGCCTTCAGGCCCGCGTCCTTGTTGTGGCAGAAAACGACCTGCTCGTGGCCCGTCTGAGCGAGGGTTTCAAAGATCATCGACGTACTACTCCGGTGTGGAGACGCGGGGACTTGCGCGGGATGGCGTGCGCACGAAGGTGCGTCGTTTCGCGAAGATCCTGCGCTAAGTGACTGAGTGAGAAGGCATACGCACCAACGCCCGCAGGAGGTGGCGGGCGTTGGCGGCGCGTAGTGTAGCCGCGTGCGCCGGTGGGTGGAACGCTCTAGCGGACGCTGCCGCGCAGAACCGCAACGACGCGTCGCGGCCCGCATGCGCGAAATGCCTAAATGTCGCGTTTGCTTCACCGCTCGGCGACGCCGCGCGATCGGGCCGCGCAATCAAGCGCGAGCGGCAGCGCGGGAAACGGAACCGCCGCTCTTTCGTCTTTGTCTTTCGGAGCCCCCTTGAGTCAGGGGCGACCGTACGCTCGCGCAGCGAGCGTACGGCGGGGTCGTGGAGACGAGCGGCAGCGGCCGAGGAGGCGCAGCGGCGAAGTGGCCGCTCCGGTCAGGGAATCATGATCTTGTTCGCGCGCGGCTTTTCCGGCTTCGGCGCCGGCTTGGCCGCGCCGTCGTCGATCGTGCGCAGCGTCGCGTCGTCCGCCCAGATCGTGCCTGCATCCTTGAGCATCATGCCCACGACGATGTTCTGCACGTCGTGCGGGACGATCAGCGTCACTTTGATGATTTTCCACTCTTCCACAGTGCCCTCGACCTTCTCGCCGAGCGTCTGTTCGAGCACGTCGCCGGTGCTGCTGGTCAGGTTCACGTAGGGAAAGAAACCTTCGGGACCGACGTCTTTCGCGCGCAGCTGAAAACGGAATTCGATCTTCTTGCCGGCCATCGGCGCCGCCGGCAGGGACTGGTCGAGCGCGCCGTAGAATTGCTCCTTGACGCGCGTCAGGCGGAAGCTGCGCTTGCCCTTGGCCTGGATGTCGCCGACGGTCGTGAACTCGTAGGCGTCTTCGCCCGAATGCTGCACTGCTCGCCAGCCGCTGACGACGTCGTGCACCGTCGCCGGTTCCTCGAAGCTCGGGTTCTTCAGCCGAATGTCCTTGGCGGACGCGGTGCCGGCGGCGGCGAGCGCGAGCAGCAGGGCGGTGCGGTAGAGCATGCGCGACTCCGGAAGTCGTTGAGGGCAGAGCGCGATCATAGTGCCTCGCGCGGTTCCTGCCGATCCGCGCCGTACGGCTGCGCCGTCGCATAGGTCCGGACAACCGCGGGACCGGCGCGCGAACACGGCGGGCTACAATGGCCGCCTGCGCCACTTCGCCCGGACCGACGATGAGCTCTCCCGCCAAACTCGTAGCCACGCAGGACCAGGCGGCCGCTGCCGCTCCGCTGCGCTTCGTCACCGCCGCGAGCCTGTTCGACGGGCACGACGCGGCGATCAACATCATGCGCCGCCTGATCCAGGCCCAGGGCGCCGAAGTGATCCATCTCGGCCACAACCGCTCGGTCGAAGACGTGGTGCGCGCCGCGTTGCAGGAAGACGCCGACGCGATCGCGCTGAGCTCCTACCAAGGCGGCCACGTCGAATACTTCAAGTACATGGTCGACATGCTCAAGGAACGCGGCGCCGGTCACGTGCGCGTGTTCGGCGGCGGCGGCGGCACGATCACGCCGGAGGAGATCGCCGAGCTGCAGGCCTACGGCGTCGAGCGCATCTATCATCCGAACGACGGCATGCACATGGGCCTCGTCGCGATGATCGAGGACGTGGTGCGCCGCGCGAGCCAGGGCCGCGCCCGGCGCGTCGCGCACGGCACGCAGGGCGCGCAACCCGCGCTCGACGACGAGATCGCGATCGGCCGCGTGCTGTCCGCGATCGAAAACGGCGCCTACAGTGACAGCGAACTCGCGCACTTGCGCAAGGACTGGGCCGCCGGCGATTCGCGCTTCGCGCTCTCGGATCGAGGCGCGCCGGTCGTCGGCATCACCGGCACCGGCGGCGCCGGCAAATCGTCGGTCACGGATGAGCTGCTGAACCGCTTTCTCGCGAGTTTCCCCGGGATGCGCATGGCCGTGATCTCGGTCGATCCGACGCGCCGCCGCACCGGCGGCGCGCTG
>CAMLSI010000330.1 GCA_946482585.1 uncultured Lysobacteraceae bacterium | reverse complement strand
CCTCGTAGTGGCGCAGGGTCGACGCCGGCAGTCCGCACCGGCGCGCGACGTCGGCGATATCGAGCTCCGCCATGGACTTGACCTCAAGTCGACTTGAAGTGCCAGAGTGCCGCTTCCGCGCTGACGCGGCAAGTCCGGAGCACACGATCATGAATTCAGCGAAAGTCATCGACGACGAACAGCAGCGTCTCTGGAACGGCGCGGCCGGCCAGGCCTGGGTCGACCTGCAGGCGTCGCTCGATAGCCTGTTCCTGCCGTTCGAAGCGCACCTGACCGACGCCGCCGCGTCGGCGCGGCGCGTGCTCGACGTCGGCTGCGGCACCGGCGCGACCACGCTCGCGGTCGCGCGGCGGCTCGGCTCGGCCGCGCGCTGCACCGGTGTCGACATTTCCGAACCCATGATCGCGCTCGCGCGAGAACGCGCCGCCCGCGCAGGCGCAGCCGCGGACTTCGCCGTCGCGGACGCGCAGACCCATGCGTTCGCGCCGGCCGCGTTCGATGCGATCGTGTCGCGCTTCGGCGTGATGTTCTTCGACGATCCGGTGCGCGCCTTCGCGAATCTGCGCGCCGCCGCGACCGACGATGCGCGCCTGTGCTGCATCGCCTGGCGCAGCGCCGCCGAGAATCCGTTCATGACCGCGGCCGAGCGCGCCGCGGCGCCGCTGCTGCCCGATCTTCCGCCGCGCCGCGCCGACGCGCCGGGCCAGTTCGCGTTCGCCGACGCGCAGCGCGTGCACGGAATCCTCGACGCCGGCGGCTGGACCGATATCGCGATCGAGCCCCTCGACGTGAGCTGCACGCTGCCCGAAGCCGAACTCGCGCGCTATTTCACGCGGCTGGGCCCGGTCGGCCTCGTGCTGCAGCAGGCCGACGAGGCCACGCGCGCCGCCGTGATGCAGACGGTGCGCGCCGCATTCGAGCCCTACGTGTCCGGCGACACGGTGCGTTTCACCGCGGCGTGCTGGCGCCTGGTCGCGCACGCGGCATAGCCGTCACCGTACCGGCGGCGCATCGCTTCCGTGGGATGCGGCCGTCTGGTCGAAGCGGTATTCGAACTGCCCGCTGCGCAGCAGCAGGGATCGCGCGTCGCCGTCGCCGCCGGCGATGAAGCGATAGCCGTTCTCGCCGGGCGAGATCGTCACGAAGGTCACGGCGCCGTTGTCGTCGCGCTGCGAGGCGACCTCGCTCTGCCAGGTGCCGAAGTCGAACCAGGTGCGACCATCCTTGCGCACGACCTCGAGCTCGCCGAGCGTCGCATGGCGATAGCGCGGCGCCAGTCGCGCCGCGGCATCGGCCTGCGCCGGCACGGCCAGTCCCTTGCGTTCCGCCGCGGCGCTTTCGTCGAGACGCCTGCGCCGCGCGGCCAGGTCGGCCACCGCTTCGGGTTTGCCGTCGAACAGCACCTCGAGCAGGCGCCGCCGGAACAGACTGCGCACGGCGATGCCTTCGTCGGCGTTGGTCAGGATGACCGCGCCCACGCCGTGTTCCGGCAGCCACATCAGATCGGAGATGTAGCCGACCATCGTGCCGCCGTGGTGCAGCAGCGGCGTGCCCCCGCTGTTGTCGAGCTTGAGTCCCATGCCGTAGCCCAGGTCGATGCCGCGCGATACCTGCTGCACGCGGCGTTCCAGCAGCGGCGCCTCGGCGATGTAGCGCTTGCCGTCGGGCAGCATTCCCCGGTCGAGCTCCATCTGCACGTAGCGCAGCAGATCCTCGACGTTGCTCCAGACCCCGCCTTCGGGCCGCGTCGGAATGCCGGCATAGTTGATGCCCATGCTCGCGCGCTCGGTCGCGCCGTCGATGTTGCGCGCATGCGGCGCCGCGTGGTTGCCGCGCTGCGCGCGGGCGAAATCGAAGGTCGTGGATTTCATCCGCAGCGGGTCGAACACGAGCTTCTGCATCGCTTCGTCATAGGCCGCGCCGAACTCGCGCCCGGGATACAGCGCCTGGCCGCCGACGTAACCCGCCGCGGCACCCATGGGATTGGAGTATTGATAGAGCTCGCCGAAGCGGCTGGTCGGCCGCATGCTCGCGAGCCCCTGCATGACCGAAGCCGGCGTCGCGTCGTCCGCGCCGAAGATCCATTCCATGTCCTGCCGCGGCATGCCGGTGCAGGCGCACAGCAGATGCCGCATGCGCACCGCGCGCGTCGTCTCGGCATCGCCGAGACGGAAATCCGGGTACACCGACGTAACCGGCGTATCCCAGGCGAACTTGCCGGCCTCGACGAGCTTGGCCAGCATGAGCGTCGTCAGCGGCTTGGCATTGGATGCCGCGAAGAACAAGGTCTTCTTGTCCACTTTGTCTGCCTTGCCCAATTCGCGCTCGCCGAAGCCGCCGGCGAACACGACCTTGCCGTCCTGCACGATGCCGAGCGCGACGCCGGGCACGTCGAAGCGCTGCCGCGCTTCGTCGACGAACCCGGTCAGCGTGGCGAGGCGCGCCGCATCGAGTTTGTGCGCCTTGCGGCCGGCGAAGCTCTCGCGCGCATAGCCCTTGGCCCAGAGTCCGCCATGGATGACTTCGATCTGCGTATCGCGCTTCTCGCCAACGGCGTTGTCGATATCGTGCAACGCAACGGTCCAGCGCTCGCCGTAGCGCAGCGCACGCGCGATCACCGTACGTTTCTCGGCCGACGGTGCTTCGTAGCGATACACGCGGACCTCGCTCCAGCCGTCGCGCGCGGGACGCTCGCTCGCGAGCTTCAACGGCCAGCGAGGTTCGGCACCCAGCGTCTTCCATGCCGCCGCAACCGCGGCATCCGCGGTTGCGGCGGCCACTTCGACGAGCGCGATCTGTGAACCCGTCTCGGGCGGCGTCAGGATCTGCGCCGGCCCTTTGTTCGACAGCGACCAGCCCGCCGGCACGAGGAAGCGATGACCGCCGGCGGTCGTGTGCGGCGCGTCGGCCACGGGCGACACGACCGCGGCAGTCGCCGTCCGGGGCGTGTCGACCGGGGTTTCCGCGGCGCATGCCGCGCCGGAGCAGAAAATCAGAGCGCAGACGAATGGTTGCAGGGTTTTCATGGATTCCTCGTGAGTTCGTTGCAGAAATCGCGCGCGATTGCGCATCTGCGGCGCGACGGGCGAGTCGCTCGTCAAGGGGCAGACAGCGCGGATGCGGGCCGCACGCGGCCGCGGCGCGCGCACCGCGGCGAACCGGACGAACGGGCGAAGCGACAGGAGCAGGGGCGCGCCGCTAGTGCGGCGCGATCGGATCGTCGACGGTGTCGGGGTAACCGCCCGCCCCCTGTTCGACGAGGTAGTTCGCGGTCAGGACGCGGCCATGGCGGATCGCATTGCGCAGCGGCGTGCCCGCATAGCCGATTTCCAGATTGACATCGGCTCCCGCCCGGACGAGCCGTTCGACGAAGGCCTGGTGGCCGAGCCCCGCGGCGATGATCAGCGGGCTCGCACCGCCGACGACGCCGACATCCGGATCCGCGCCGAGATTCAACAGCAGGTCGGCCATGGCGACGTCATTCTTCCACGCCGCCTGCATCAGCGCCGTGCCGCGATCGTGCGCCGCGCCGTCGATATCGGCGCCGTCGCGAACGAGCCGTTCCACCGCCGCATCATCGCCGCGGCGCACTGCCGCGATCAGCGCGTCGACGCGCGGTGCGGCGATCGGCGCCGAAGTGCTGTCCATGACCGGACGCAGACGCGGCGTCGCCGCGAACGCGACGCCGGCGAACACGGCGAGCAGCGCGATGCCGGCTGCCGCACCGCCGCGGCGCCGCGCGACGGCGGCCGGTTCATCGGCGATGAGCGCGTCGATACGCCGCTCGAGGGGACTGCGGCGGTCGAGTATGCCGAGCGCAAGCCGCGCCGCCGGCGCATCCCGCGCAAACAGTCGCTCCACGCACGCGAGCAGTGAACCCGCGTAGCCGACACCGGAGCTGCCCGCCGCGGCGCGCGCATCACAGGCCATTTCGCGCGCGAGCTCGAGGCGCGCGCCGATCGCGCGCAGCCATGGACTCCACCAGTACGCCGCGAGCAGCCATCGCTGCGCCGCCGCGAACCAGAGATCACGGCGGCGCAGGTGCGCGATCTCGTGCAGCAGCACGTCGCGCAACGCTTCCGGCGCAAGCGCGTCGACGAGCGCGCGCGGTACGAGGATATGCGGCCGCCGCAGCCCCACCACCAGCGGTCCCTCGGCCACGGTCGTCACGATCGATACGCCGGCCGGCAGCATGCCGGCGACGCAGCGTTCGAGCGCAGGCGCCGGATGGGCCGAGCGGATCGACCGACGCGCCCGCCGCATGTCATGCAACAAAATGGCAATGTTGAAAAAAATACCGATAGCCCAGATCCCCGCGAGCAGCACGGCGGCTGCCGCGAACCGATCGGTCGGTTCCGCCGGTTTCATCGCCGCGTTCGCGCCGGCAGCCGCAGCAGCCGTCGTTGCGGCGTCGAACATCGCGGCCGTTCCGGCGACGAACGTGTCGGCGGCAGCGTAGCGCGGCAGCAAGGCCGCAAACGGCGCGATCACCGCGAGCGCGAATACCCCGAGCAGCAGCCACGAACGCCATTCGGGACTCAGGCCGCGGTATTTCGCCAGCGCGACCGCGACGGCGAACAGCAAGGCCCCCTGCCACAGGTGCTGCGCGGCGATCGCCAGCGCTGTGTCGATCAGGCTCGTCATGACGGTTTCTTCCTCGTCTTCGCCGCATCGAGCTTGCTGCGCAAGGCATCGAGTCCGGCCGTGTCGATCTCGTGTTCACGGATCAGATGCTGCGCGAGCACGTTCGGTGAGCCGTCGAAGAATTGCCGCAGCAACTGCTGCAGCGCCTGCTGACGCGCCGCTTCGCGCGTGATCGCGGCGCGGTAGACGAAGGCGCGTCCTTCGGTGCGATGCGTGACCAGGCCTTTCTTCGCGAGCACGCCGAACATCGTCAGCACCGTCGTGTAGGCGACGGGCTTCTGCGCCGACAGCACGTCGGCGACTTCGCGCACGGTGGCCTCGCCCCGGTCCCAGAGCACGTCGAGGATCGCGCGTTCCGCGTCGGTCAGGATCGGCGACGGAGGCCTGGCCATGCTGCACCTACTGGTTCATTAGTTGACGACGCGGACGGTACGGGACGCCGCGAACGGCTGTCAACTATGTAATTAGTCATTGCACGGCACCGAAACCGCTTCGGCATCGCCGCCGAGGTATGCTCGCGGCCCGCGCGTGGACCTCAGGGACGGCGCGACGAATCGCAATAACGCACAGGACAGTGGCGTGACCCAGGACGTGTGGCAACTCGGCGATGCCGTTGCGGATCTCGCGGCACAGCGCGTGCGCCGCGACGACGGCGGCGAGACACGCCTGACGCCGCGCGCCACAGCGGTGCTGCGCGCGCTGATCGAATCGGGCGACCGGCCACTGTCGCGCGATGCCCTGCTCGCCCGCGTCTGGGCCGCGGCCGAAACCGGCGACGAAGTCGTGAGCAAGGCCGTCAACGAGCTGCGTCTCGCGCTCGGCGATCACGACACGCGTCGGCGCCGCTATATCGAGACCATCCCTAAGCTCGGCTACCGGCTGATCTGCGCGTGTCAGCCGCTCGCGGCAGCACCGACGCCCGCGCCGTCATCGCCGCATCACGATCGCGCCGACCTGGTCGAGGGCTCGCGCCGCGACGATGATCCGTCGATCGGCAGCGACGAGCCCGCCGTGGCGACCGCGGACGCAGCACCGGAGGCGACCGCCGCCGCACTCATGGCGCCCGCGCCTGCAGGGTCGCATCGCGCGCGCGTCGCGATCGTGGCCGCGCTGCTCGGTGTCGCCGCCGTCGCTCTCTGGTTCGCGCCGCTGCGTTCCGGCCCTCGCTCGGCCTATCCGGCCGATGCGCTGCGCGTCGCGCTGAGTGCGCAGCCGCGGCTCGTCGCCGAACCTCGCGACTATCTGGGCTATGTCGACGTGCTGCCCGACGGCAGCGGCGCGCTGCATGCCGCACCGCTCGACGGCACGGTGCGCGTGGTCGCGCGCACGCTCGACGGCGGTGCGGTGACGCGCATCGGAACCCTGCCCGACGGCGCCGACTTCGCGCCGGCCGTGTCGCACGACGGACGCCTGATCGCCTACCAGCACTTTGCCGACGGCACCTGCCGCATCCGCGTGCACGACACGCGCAACGCGAGCGAGCGCGACCTCGCCGGCTGCAGTTCGCGCTTCGCCGAGTGGCTGGAGTTTTCGCCCGACGGCACGTTCCTGCTGACGCCGCGCATGCGTCCCGGCGACACCGCGATGAGCCTGCATCGCATC
>CAMLSI010000329.1 GCA_946482585.1 uncultured Lysobacteraceae bacterium | reverse complement strand
TAGCGCCACCGATCCGACCAGCAGCGCGGCGGCCGTATCGACCCGCGCGACAGCGATGTCCGGTGCCGATAGCTGCACGTCGGCCATCCGCAGCAACTGGAAATTCCCGTCGCCGCGCTCGTCACGCGCAAGATCGACGTGCCGCTCGCGCAGATCGTCGTCGCCGATACCGAGCGCGCGCTCGGCGATCTCGCGGCCGCGGCGCGCGCGCGCAGCGATGCGCGCGTCGTCGGCATCACGGGTTCCAACGGCAAGACCACGGTCAAGACGTTGGCCGCGTCCATCCTCGCGCTGCACGGCGTCACGCACTGGACCCAGGGCAATTTCAACAACGAGATCGGCCTGCCGCTGACCTTGCTCGCGCTGCCGCCCGACACCCGCTACGTCGTGCTCGAAATGGGCGCCGGCAAGCCCGGCGACATCGCGTATCTGGCCGGCATCGCACGACCGCAGGTCGCGCTGGTCAACAACATCGCGCCGGCGCATCTGGAGCGCATGCGCTCGCTCGAAGGCGTCGCCGAAACCAAGGGAGCGCTCTACGAGGCGCTGCCCGACGATGGCGTCGCGATCATCAACGGCGAAGACGCGTTCGCCGCACTGTTCACAGGGCTGGCCGGGGCACGGCGTACGCTGTGCTTCGGCTTTTCTTCCGCGTTCGAGGTCTGGGCCGATGCGCTCGACCTCGGTACGCAATCGCGCTTCTGCCTGCATACGCCGCAGGGCGACGTCGATGTCTTGCTGCCGCTGGCCGGACGCCACAACGTGTCCAACGCTCTCGCCGCGGCGTCTATCGCGCTCGCGCTCGATGTGCCGCTCGCGACGATCCGCCGCGGTCTCGAAGAAGCGCCGAGCGTGGCCGGCCGCCTCGTGCGACACGAAAGCGAGGCGGGCTGGACTCTGATCGACGACAGCTACAACGCGAATCCGGGTTCCGCGGCCGCGGCCGTCGACACGTTGGTGCTGCAGCCCGGCGAACCCTGGCTGGCACTCGGCGACATGAAGGAACTCGGCGACGAAGCTCTCGCGCTGCATGCGCGCATCGGAGCGCATGCGCGCGATGCCGGCGTGCGCCGCCTCTACGCGACGGGCGAGCTCAGTCGCGCCGCGGTGCAGGCGTTCGGCGACGGTGCACGCCATTTCGCCGATCAGCGCGAACTCATCGCCGCTCTGCGCGCCGACCTGCGCGCGGGCGTCTGCTGTTTGGTCAAGGGCTCGCGGTCGTCGGCGATGGATCGCGTCGTCGCCGCGTTGCTCGGTACGAAGGGGGACGTACATGCTGCTTGAACTCGCCCGCTGGCTGACGCCCTACATCAGTGCGTTCCACGTCGTTCAATACCTGACGTTCCGCGCGATCATGGCGACGCTGACGGCGCTGGCCGTTTCGCTGCTGGTCGGTCCTGGCATGATCCGCCGTCTCGCCGCGCTCAAGGCGGGCCAGGTCATTCGCCAGGACGGGCCGCAGTCGCATCTGTCCAAGGCCGGCACGCCGACCATGGGCGGCGCGCTCATTCTTGCGTCGATCGCGATTTCGACCGTGCTCTGGGCCGATCTCGGCAATCGCTACGTCTGGCTGGTGCTTGCCGTCACCGTCGTGTTCGGCGCGATCGGCTTCTACGACGACTACAAGAAGCTCGTGCTCAAGGACAGCCGCGGCCTCGCCGCGCGCTGGAAGTATTTCTGGCAGTCGGTCGGCGGACTCGGCGCTGCGCTGTTTCTCTTCTACACGGCCGACGTGCCGGCGGCGACCGCGCTCTATCTGCCGCTGTTCAAGCAGGTCGCGCTGCCGCTCGGCGCGTTCTTCTTCGTGCTGCTCGGCTATCTGATGATCGTCGGCTTTTCCAACGCGGTGAACCTGACCGACGGCCTCGACGGGCTCGCGATCATGCCGAGCGTGCTCGTCGCCTGCGCGCTCGGCGTGTTCGCGTATCTCTCCGGCAACGCGGTGTTCTCGAACTATCTGCAGATCCCGGCCGTGCCCGGCGCGGGCGAACTCACCATCTACTGCGGCGCGCTCGCCGGCGCGGGGCTCGGATTCCTCTGGTTCAACACGTATCCGGCACAGGTGTTCATGGGCGACATCGGCGCGCTCGCGATCGGCGCGGCACTCGGTCTGATCGCAGTCGTCGTGCGCCAGGAAGTCGCGCTGCTGATCATGGGCGGCGTCTTCGTCATGGAGACGGCGTCGGTGATGCTGCAGGTCGCGAGCTTCAAGCTCACCGGCAAGCGCCTGTTCCGCATGGCGCCGATCCATCACCACTTCGAGCTCAAGGGCTGGCCCGAACCGCGCGTGATCGTGCGCTTCTGGATCATCAGCGTCGTGCTCGTGCTCATCGGTCTCGCGACCCTGAAGGTGCGTTGATGAGCGACGCGCAGGCCACTCGCCGCAGCGAACTGCCGGGTCGCTACGACCGCGGGCTGCTGCTGGCCGCGCTCGGCCTGACCGGTCTCGGCCTCGTCATGGTCGCGTCGAGCTCGATTCCCGTGGCCGACAATCAGCACATCGGGCCGTTCTACTACGTCACTCGCCACGTGATCTTCCTCGTGCTCGGCCTCGGCCTGGCGATCACGGCGATGCGCGTCGAACTCGAGAAGGTCGAACAGCACAGCGGGGTCGTGCTGCTCGCGGGGTTCGCGCTGCTGCTCGCCGTGTTCGTTCCCGGCGTCGGCATGCGCATCAACGGTGCGCTGCGCTGGATTCACCTCGGCATCTCCGGCTTCCAGCCGGTCGAGGCGTTCAAGCTGCTGCTGATCCTCTATCTCGCGAGCTATCTCGTGCGCCATCGCGAGAGCGTGCAGCGCAATTTCTTCGGCGTGATCAAGCCGATCGGTGTTGCCGGCATCGGCGTCGCGCTGCTGCTCGTGCAACCGGACTTCGGTTCGGCCGCCCTGATCGGTGCGACGACCGTCGGGCTGATCTGGCTCGGCGGAGCGCGCCTGCGCAATCTCGTGTTCCTCGGCCTGCCGATCATGCCGGTCATGGCCTACGCGGCGATGTTCGCGGAATACCGCCTGAAGCGCCTGACCTCGTTCCGCGATCCGTTCCTCGATCCGTTCGGCGACGGCTACCAGCTCGCGCAAGCGCTGATCGCGGTCGGTCGCGGCGAGTGGCTCGGCGTCGGCCTCGGCGGCTCGGTGCAGAAGCTGTTCTATCTGCCCGAAGCGCATACCGACTTCATTCTCGCGGTGATCGGCGAGGAGCTCGGCCTGTTCGGCATCGTGCTCGTGCTCGCGCTGTTCGCGTGGTTCTGCGGTCGCGGCCTGCTGATCGGCGCGCGTGCGGTGCAGCGCGGCCTGTATTTCCAGGGCTATGTCGCGTTCGGCATTTCGCTGTGCATCGCGTTGCAGGCGCTCGTCTCGATCGGCGTGAACCTCGGCGTGCTGCCGACCAAGGGACTGACCTTGCCGCTGATCAGTTCGGGCGGTTCGTCGGTGATGATGACCTGCGCGATGATCGGCGTGCTGCTGCGCGTGAGCTACGAGCTCGCGCGCGAAGAAGCGCAGAGCGCGGAGACCACGCAGGCGCGCGTGCAGGCCGGAGTCTGGGCATGAACGCGACCACGCAGGCGCCCGTGCTGATCATGGCCGGCGGCACCGGCGGCCATATCTTTCCCGGCATCGCCGTCGCCGACGAATTGCGCGCGCGCGGCGTGCCGGTGCTCTGGATGGGCGCGGCCGGCGGACTCGAGACCGAGCTCGTGCCCAAGGCCGGCATCGCGATCGAGACCCTCGACATCGGCGGCGTCCGCGGCAAGGGATTCGCAACGAAGCTGCGCGCGCCGCTGCGCATCGCGCGCGCCGTGCTCGCCGCGCGGCGCGTGCTGCGTCGGACGCGTCCGCGCAGCGTGCTGTCGATGGGCGGTTTCGCGGCTGGCCCGGGCGGCATCGCGGCGTGGCTCAGGGGCCCGCCGCTGCTCGTGCACGAACAGACTCGTGTGCCGGGCGCGACGAATCGCGGCGCGCGCCGCGTGCTCGCCGGCTTTGCCGACGCATTCGCGCCGGCGCAGCGCGCGATCTGGGTCGGCAATCCCGTGCGTGCCGCGATCGCGTCGCTCGCCGCGCCGGCGGAACGATTTGCCGTGCGCGATGCCGCGCCGCGTCTGCTCGTGCTCGGCGGCAGCCTCGGCGCGCAGGCGCTCAACACGCGCGTTCCCGAAGCGCTCGCGCCGCTGCCGCCGGAGCGGCGTCCGCAGGTGCGTCATCAGTGCGGCGCGAAACATGCGGATGCGACACGCGCGGCGTACGCCGCGGCCGGCGTGAGCGCGAGCGTGGAACCGTTCATCGACGACATGGCTGCCGCCTACGGCTGGGCCGACCTCATCGTCTGCCGCGCGGGAGCGCTCACGCTCGCCGAAGTCGCCGCGGCCGGCGTCGGTGCCGTGCTCGTGCCGTATCCGCACGCGGTCGACGATCACCAGACGCGCAACGCCGATGCTTTCGTCGACGCCGGTGCGGCCTTGCGCGTCGCCGAAACCGAGGCGACGCCGCAGCGGCTGCGCGACGAGCTCGGCCGCCTGCTCGCCGATCGCGCGCAACTGCTCGCGATGGCGCAGGCCGCGCGCGGCCTCGCGAAACCGCAGGCCGCCGCGGCGATCGCAACCCATTGTCTGGAGGTGGCCGTATGACGCCGCGTCGTCTCGCACCGCACGACGATCTCACGCATGCGCTGCGTCGCGTGCATTTCGTCGGCATCGGCGGCGTCGGCATGAGCGGCATCGCCGAAGTGCTGCACAACCTCGGTTACGACGTGTCGGGCTCCGACAAGGCCGATTCGTCGACGACGCGCCGGCTCGCCGGCCTCGGCATCCGCGTCGACCGCGGCCATGCCGCCGAGCACGTCGCGAGCGCCGATGCCATCGTCGTATCGAGTGCGATCAAGCCCGACAATCCCGAATTGCTGGCCGCGCGCGAGCGTCGCATCCCGGTCGTGCCGCGCGCGGAAATGCTCGGCGAACTCATGCGCTTCCGCCGCGGCATCGCCGTTGCGGGCACGCACGGAAAGACCACGACGACGAGCCTGGTCGCGAGCGTGCTCGCCGAAGCCGGTCTCGATCCGACGTTCGTGATCGGCGGCCAGCTCACCGCGGCCGGCGCGAACGCGCGCCTCGGCACCGGCGAATACCTGGTCGCCGAAGCCGACGAGTCCGACGGCTCTTTCCTGCTGCTGTCGCCGATGGTCGCGATCGTCACGAACATCGACGCCGACCATCTGGAGAACTACGAAGGCGATTTCGCGAAGGTCAAGAAGGCCTTCGACGATTTCCTGCACCGGTTGCCGTTCTACGGTCTGGCCGTGCTCTGCATCGACGACGCCGAAGTCGCCGAGCTCGCCGCGCGGACGACACGGAACACGCTGACCTACGGCATCGCGAGCGCCGATGCGGACGTGCGCGCGGACAATGTGCGACAGCAAGGCGCACAGATGCTGTTCGATCTCGTGCTGCCCGGCCACGACGAACGCGTGCCGGTCACCCTGAATCTGCCCGGGCGCCACAACGTGCTCAACGCGCTGGCCGCCTCGGCGGTCGCGTGGCAGCTCGGCGTCGATGCGACAGCGATCCAGCGCGCGCTCGCCCAGTTCCAGGGCGTGGGGCGCCGCTTCCAGGCGCGCGGCGAACTCGCGCTCGACGAAGGCTGCGCGACGCTCGTCGACGATTACGGACATCACCCGAGCGAACTCGCGGCGGTGTTCGCCGCCGCGCGCGGCGGCTGGCCGGACCGGCGTCTCGTCGTGGCGTTCCAGCCGCATCGCTATTCGCGCACGCGCGACCTGCTCGACGACTTCGCCCGCGTGCTCAGCGAAGTCGACGTGCTCGTGTTGACCGAGGTCTATCCCGCGGGCGAAGCGCCGATCGCCAATGCCGACGCGCGCGCGCTCGCACGTGCCGTGCGTGCGCGCGGCAAGGCCGATCCGGTGCTGATCGAACATCCGCGCGATCTCAAGGATGCGTTGCCCGCGCTGCTGCGCGACCGCGACCTGCTGCTGGTCATGGGCGCCGGCGATATCGGCGCGGCGGCGAGCGAACTCGCCGCACTCGGCGAACTGAAGACGAAGGCAAGCTGATGCGTATCACTGATCCCAAACTGTTCGGACGCGTGGCCGTGGCGCTCGGCGGCAATTCCGCCGAACGCGAAGTCTCGCTGGATTCGGGCCGCAACGTGCTCGAGGCGCTGCGTTCCCGCGGCGTCGACGCGCATCCGGTCGACGGCATTCCAGCGCTGCTCGATGCGCTGCGCGCGGGACACTTCGCGCG
>CAMLSI010000328.1 GCA_946482585.1 uncultured Lysobacteraceae bacterium | reverse complement strand
TCTGCTACGTCGGTAAGTAACCGCATCGATCCCACGTTGACATCCGTCCGGGCACGGTGGAGGCCGGCCCGGGCGGGAGGATGTCATGCAATCGAAGGTGTTGCGGTTCGGCGAAGGCTTCCGCGTCGCGTTCGACGTGCGCGAGGTGCAGGCCGCGGAAATGGTGATCCCGCCCGGCGGCAGCGAGGGCGGCCCGGACAATCGCCATCGCGGTGCGGATCAGTGGCTGTTCGTCGTCGCCGGCACGGGCTTGGCCATCGTCGAGGGGCGGCGTCAACGGCTCAAGTCCGGCAGCCTCGTCGCGATCGAGCGCGGCGAGCGGCACGAGATCCGCAATACCGGTCGAACGCTGCTGAAGACCTTGAACTTCTACACGCCGCCGGCCTACGACGCCGACGGCGAGCCGCTGAGGGCGGGCAGGCCCGCTTCCTAGCCGTCGGCCCCGCCTGCGACTAAAGTCGCTTGCAATTAAATAGCGCGCTATCTAATATCTCGCTCCATGAAGACGCGCACCGCCACCAAGTCGACCGCCGCCTCGGCACTGCTGCTCGATCAGCAGCTCTGTTTCGCGCTGTACTCGGCCAATCTCGCGATGCACAAGGTCTACCGTCCGCTGTTGCGGGCACTCGGGCTGACGTATCCGCAATACCTCGTGATGCTCGTGCTCTGGGAACAGGATGCGCAGACCGTCTCGTCGATCGGCGAGCGCCTGTTCCTCGACTCGGCAACGCTGACCCCGCTGCTCAAGCGCCTCGAAAGCGCCGGCCTGCTGACACGGACACGCGCGGCCGACGACGAGCGCCAGGTCGTCATCGCGCTCACGGCGAAAGGCCGTCAGCTGCGGCAGGCCGCGCAGGAAGTGCCGCAGGCGGTGTTCTGCGCCGCGGCGTGCACGAGTGCGGAGCTGCGCGGCATCAAGGCAGAGCTCGAACGCCTGCGCGACAATCTCGCAGCGAACAGCCGGGACTGAACATCGACGAGCGAATCACGCAGGCAGGCTCAATACATCGCACGCGATTTCATCGCACACGATCACAAACCTTCTTCCATCACCCTCTACCGACCCACCAACAGGAGAAACGCCATGTCCATCGCCAACGTTCTTTACCGCGCACAAGCCAAGGCCACCGGCGGCCGTGACGGCCAGGCCACCTCGCTCGACAACGCGCTCGACGTCAAGCTGTCGACGCCGCGCGAACTCGGCGGCGCCGGCGGTCCGGGCACGAATCCGGAACAGCTGTTCGCCGCCGGCTATTCGGCCTGCTTCATCGGCGCGCTGAAGTTCGTCGCCGGCCAGCAGAAGATCGCGCTGCCGTCCGACGCGAGCATCGAAGGCGTGGTCGGCATCGGCCAGATCCCGCAGGGTTTCGGCATCGAAGTCGAACTCAAGATCTCGCTGCCGGGCCTGCCGCGCGAACAGGCACAGGCCCTCGTCGACAAGGCGCATCAGGTCTGCCCGTATTCCAACGCGACGCGCGGCAATATCGACGTGACACTGACGCTGGTCTGATCGCCCCGGCCGCGCGGTTCGCCGGGCTCATCGCAACCGACAACCCATCCCGCCGGTTGCCGGTGAGCCGCAGGCGAACCGCCGCGTCGAATCGCTTCAGCGGTGCACTACGTAGTGCGCGAGCGACCGGCGATCGGCGTAGCCGAGATGCTCGTAGATGCGCTTGGCGCGCGTGTTGGCGGCGCTGACGTGCAGGAAAGGCTGCAGTCCTGCGGCGAAGACGTCGCGCGTGACCAGTGCGACGAGACGCTGGGCGTAGCCGTGACCGAGATGATCCGGATGCGTGCAGACGCCGCTGATCTCGCGATAGCCCGGCAGCGACATGCGTTCGCCGGCCATCGCGGCGAGCCGGCCGTCGACGTAGATACCGAGATAGCGGCCCATGCGCGGCGTCTCGCGGCGGAAGTAGCCGGGATAGACCAGCGCGGTCAGCGCGAGCATGTCATCGAGATGCGCCGCGCCGAGCTCGACGACGTCGGGACCTGGCGGCACGGCAGGCGCCGCCGCACAGATCATCTGGTCGATGACGCCATGATCGTCGAGCTGCCAACCCGGCACCCGCGGCGGAATCACGCCGACGAGATAGCTGCGTTCGCGCTCGCCGAGCCTTGCTGCCAGCGCCTCGCCGCAACGCGCGTCCGCCGCAGGCACGCCGACGAACGGCGCGACGTCGGGCCGGTACGCCGCGGCGTGCTCGTCACCTTCGCCGAGCGCGGCGTGATGGCTGCGCAGTGCATGCCAGATCGGATTGTCGAGCGCCGTACTCATCGCAGGGTTTCCTCGTCGGTTCCGGCCACGCGCAATACCACCCAGTGCGCCGCAGGCATCTCGACACTGCGGCGCTCGCGCCGGCGCCGCGACGCCAGTTCGCGGCTGCGCGCCCGCGCGGCCATTTCGCGTTGACGCTGCTGATTCGTTCGTTTGCGCATGACTTCTATCGCTGCAGTGGCTGACGGCTCGCCGCATAGTTTGCCGTGCGGCGGCCGCGCCGTCAGCGCGCCGTCAGCGCGCCGCCGGCAGCAGACGCGGTTGCTGCGCGTACCATTCCGAGGCCTTGAGCAGGTGGAACTTGCGATCGCTCTCCCGCAGTTCAAGTCCGAGCCCGAGCCTGGCCCAGCGCACGAACAGGTCGCCGTGCGCGCGCTTCTGCGCAAGACGCAGGCGCGCTTTCAGGTCGAAGCGATCGTTGCTCGCATCGACGTCCTCGAGCACGATGGCCGCATCGCGCACGACGACACGCGCCGATGCGCTGACTTCGCCCGCATCGAGTACGCGCAGCACCCAGCGCGGATAGTCCTTGTGCCTCGTGAACAGCGCGAGCAGCAGACTCACGTCGCGCAGCTTCACGCTGGCGGCCGCGTCGATGCGCAGCGGCGAACCCCACTGCACGCGCCCACGATCGAAGCGGATATCGGCCCACCAGTCGCCCGGCGACGCGCGCTCCGGATCGCTGACTTTGACGTTGCGCAGGCCGATGCGCGAACCATCCAGCACGAACTCCTCGGCAGTCAGGTCGGCGCGCGCGAGCCGGACGGCGACATCGACGTCGCCGCCGAATTCGAGATCGTTCGCGGCGAGCTGGGCGCCGCGCGCCCGTACCTGCAGCTGCCCCTTGCCGGCTTTTCCGACCGCGTCGAGATCGATGTCGCCGCTGAGCTGGCCGCGACCGCCGAGGAATCGCAAGGCATGCCCCGGCAGATAGCGATTCAGCGCGCGCAGATCGGGCACGTCGGCGCGATCGAAGACCAGTCGCCCGCGCAGCGAGTCGCGGAACTCGATGACGCGGCCGGTAGAACGCAGTTCGAGCCGCAGGTCCCTGCCGCGCACCATGGTCTGCTGCGGCGCATCGACCGCAGCGACGTCGAACTGCCGGATCGCAATATCGACGCGCGGCCGCAGTTCGCCGCCCTCACCGTCGACGCGGCCGTCGGCGCGCGCGCGGCCCGTGAAACGCTGGCCGTGCACGTCGGCGTGCAGCGCCACGTCGGGAATCTTCAACGTGCTGCCGGCATCAATGCGCCCGTCTTTCAGCAGCACGTTCGCATCGATCTCGCCGGCACCGTCCAGCGACAGCCAGCTCGTCTTGGCCAGCAGCGGACCGAGCCAGTCCAGCGAATCGAAATGCCATTGCAGCGCGACCGTGCCGGAGACGCGCGGCAGCAGCGGCGCCTTGGCGTGCGGAATCACCTCGCGACCGGCAATCTTCAGGTCGGCCGCGATCCGCCCTTTGCCCGCGGGCGGCGGCGGCAGGTCGAGCTTCAGTTCTATCGTTTCGGCGACGCGCGCGTGCACCTGTGCCTGCTGCGTCCATCGTCGTCCGCTCGCATCGCTGGCCAGCAGCGGTACGGTCAGCGCGAGCGTGCCGCCAGGCTCGAGCGCGCCGCGATGCAGCGCGAGATCGGCCTGCACGCGCCCGCCCTCGCCGTTGCGCACGGTACCGCGCCAGCGCGGTTCCTCATCCATGTGCACGAGGAACTCGGGCACGCGAGCGTCGAGTTTGAGGCCGATGTCGGCGAGCGCGAGCCGGTGCCAGCCCTCGGCCTGTTCGCGCACATGCCGCGGCAGCGTGACATCGACCGTGAGCGCGCCGTTGCGCAGCCAATCCACGTCACCGTGGCGCAGATGCAGCGATTTCCACTCGGCGCGTGACGGGAATATTTCGACGGCACCGCCGCGCAATTGCTTCCATAGGCCGAATTCGGCGTGCGCGGCGCCCGTGAGCACATGATTGCCCCAGCGCGCTTCGCGCAGGCTGTCGGTCGCGATGCGCGGGAAATGCAGCACCCAGCCGCCGGCACGCGGCTCCGCGGGCGCGAGTTCGTGCGATAGGTCGAATCCCCCGGCAACGTTGTCGGCCCGGATGACGGGAACGAGCAGTTCGCGCCGCAGCAGCGGTAGCAGCGCGATGCGACCGCTCACCGCATCTGCCGATGCATGCCAGGCGATGCGCCGCGCATGGCCGCGCAAGCTCACGCGCCAGAGCATGGCGTGCCCCGGATACAGGCTCAGACCGCGCTCCCAATGCAGGCTGAAACGCTCGGGCTTGCGGTTGATGAGGCCCGGCGCTGAGCCCGCGTTGAGAAACGCGTTCGCCGCAACGAGATACAGCGCAAACAGAACGGCGAGCAACCAGCCGATTCGACGCAATGCTCTGGCCACGGGGGGACGGCTCCGGCAACAGGCCGGCTCAGCATGCCTCAAGCGCAGGCAGCCGCGAAAGCCGCCGGCCGATGCCGCGCATCGACCAATCGCCTTCAGATCACCGCGACGGCGGCCTCACGACGGCAGGGCGCAGCGTCGGTGACATCGCGCGCCGTGCCGTCATGAAGCGAACCGCACATCGCCACGTCAGCCCGGAAAGCTCACGTGCCGGATTCCGCTTTGCGGGCGACGCTCGCGGCGACCTTCCGGCCTTCCTGCTGCGCCTTGTAGACGGCGAGCAGTGCTTCGTAGCGCTCCTGGCCGAGCGCCTGCGTGAACTGGCGTTTGACCTGCACATAGGAGGCCTTGAATTCCGGATACGCCGCCGACGCACCGAACAGCATCGCGACCTGACGCGCGTTCAGGCCGGACTCGGCCGCGAGCACGTCGAGATCGATGGTGGTTTCTGCCATTGCCGAGGAGCCGCACAGGGCCAGGGCAAGCGCGAAATAACGAGCTTTCATGATGACCTCCACTCAGGCAAGCCGGACTGCGGGCCGACGCCGCGCGGTCGCCGGGACCGCTAGCCGCCGCGCGCCGCGCGTCGGCATGATCATGAGATGCGACAGAGCGGCGTTGCGTCCGCACGACCCGTCGATCGCGACAAGAAACGCACACTGTGCGAGTGACGTTCGGCAGAACTGCAACGCTTCGGCGGCCGAAGGCGGAAAACGCCGCGCAATCGCTGCAACGCGATGGTCGCCGGCGAGCCCGCCGCACCCGCGATCGGGCTACGGGAGATGTTCCTTCGCGAGATAGTCCTCGCTCTGCATCTCGATGAGGCGCGACTCGGTACGGCTGAATTCGGCGCGCAGGCGGTCGCCGTCGTAGAGGTCGATGATCGCGACGGTGGCGGAAAGGATCAGCTTCACGTGGCGGTCGTAGAACTCGTCGACCATCTCGATGAAACGCCGCGCCGCGTCTTCCATGCTCGGCGTGAACTGCGGGACGCCCGACACGATGACGGTGCCGTAGTCCTTGCCGATCTCGATGTAGTCGGCGACCGCGCGCGGG
Organism: uncultured Lysobacteraceae bacterium; assembly: GCA_946482585.1. Next base: position 529 of record CAMLSI010000328.1, on the reverse strand, counting down.
CCCTCGCAGATCGCGGCGAACTCGAACCAGATCACGTCTTCGGCGAGCTTGCGCACGGCGATGTCGCGATCGTGCACGTCGATCGTCGTCTCCGGGCGCGCGACGCCATGACTGATGCGCTGGAAGCAGTCGTTGAGCGCGCGTTCCGCCTGCGGTCCCAGCGGCGCGTGATAGACGCGCGCCTGGGTCAGCGCGCGCAGGCGCCAGTCCTGCGCCGAGACGATCTCGACGACGGCGCAATGCCGTTCGATCAGTGCGATCGCCGGCAGGAAGCGGTCGCGCTGCAGGCCGTTCGCGTACAGATTGCGCGGCGCGGTGTTCGACGTCGTCACGAGGCAGACGCCGCGCGCGAACAGCTCACGCAGCAGCCCGCCCAGAATCATCGCGTCGCCGATGTCGCTGACGAAAAACTCGTCGAGGCACAGCACGCGCGTATCCGCGGCGATTCCTTCGGCGACGTCGACGAGCGGATCCTGACGTCCCTGCAGATCCTTGAGCCTGGCCTGCACTGCGCGCATGAAGCGGTGAT
>CAMLSI010000327.1 GCA_946482585.1 uncultured Lysobacteraceae bacterium | reverse complement strand
AGGCGAAGCTCGCGATGTGGCCGCCGAGCTCGCCCGGCTTGCGGTTGGCGCGCACGACGGTGGCGAGCGCGTTCCAGCGGATCAGCGAACGGATGCGCCATTCCAGCGCGGCATTGCCCGGATTGCGCCGTTCGGCGTGCGTCGGCACCGTGTTGACGTATTCGGTGGTCGGCTGGAACGGCAGATGGCCGCCGGCGCGCCGCGTCGCATCGACCATGCGCTCGAGCAGATAGTGGGCGCGCTCGGGGCCGTCGGCGCCGATCACCGCGTTGAGCGCGTCGATCCACTCCTGGGTTTCGGTCGGATCCAGATCCTGGTTGAGGATGTCCTGCAGCATGTTCATGGGTATCCCTCCACGAACGCCGTGAGCCTGGGGAGGAGTGGCGTTCTTGCTGTTGTCGTTTTGTCGAAGCGGGATCGCCGGCGGGCGATGCATCGGCCCGAGTTTACCGGCTTAAGTGCCTGTGCTGTATGGCCAACGGCCGTTTGATATGCCGTTGCGGGCGGATCCCGGCGCGATCGCGCGGGCCGGTCCGGCCAAACGCTCGCTAAACGGCTTATTGACAAACTCGCAACCTTCACGAACCCGCGCCTAGGCTGCCCGCGTCGTCATCCGGACGGGCCGCGCGGCACAAGCGGGGTCGACCGGAATGGATCCGGACCGGTGTCCGGACGGCGACGCCCCGGTCACAGCGACACAGGGAGGAAGCGGTCATGGGCAAGTGGATGAGTCTTCTGTTGCTGCTCGGAAGCGGCGCCGCATCGGCGACCGACCTCGTCGTCTACGACGACGCCTTGCAGAACGGATTCCAGAATTATTCCTACGGCGGCGGCTCGACGTTCGACAGCAACGAGCAGGCTCACACCGGCTCCGTGTCGATCCGCTTCGTCGGCGGCGGCGGCAAGAACGCCTACAACGCCGTATCGTTCTACACCGATCCGGACCTGATGACGGACCTGTATCCGGTGCTGCGCTTCTGGGTGCACGGCGGCGCCACCGGAGGCCAGCAGCTCTTCGTGTTCCTGCAGCAGAACGGAATGATCGTCGCGCAGGCCGAACTCGACGCCTACATCGCCGAAGGCGCGGTCGGCGCCGGCGTCTGGCGCGAAGTCGTCGTGCCGCTGACGACCGGCGCGATGGGCTACTCGGGCGCCTACGACCGCGTCGACATCCAGAGCGATTCGGAAAACGGGCAGCCGGTGATGTACATCGACGATGTCGTTCTGTCGCAGGACTTCACGCCGCCGCCCGATTCCATCTTCCGCAGCGGCTTCGAAAATGTCGGCCTGCCGCCGGCGCCCAACGGACTCGTGCAGGAGCGCGGTGTCGGCGTGCAAGGCCTCGTCAGCGATCGCTTCACCTGGCGCGACGCCGCCGGCGAGCCGCGTGTCGCGGTGCTGGCGCTCAACGACGGGCAGATAGGTCCGACCGGTTCGCACGGCGGCGAGCTGCGCGAATTCCGCTACCAGGTCGCCGGCAACACCCGCGTCGTGGCCGCCTCGACCAGCGGCGCCAGCGGCTTCGGCTACGTGGTCAGCCACCGCAGCGAAGGGACCGCCGGCATCGGCATGGACGATTCGCCGCTCGGTCACGGCTTCTCGGGCAACTACCAGCGCGTCTGGCAGGGCCGCCATCACGCGATCTTCCGTTTCACGCAGAACTATCCGCGCTGGTCCAAGACCACGGCCGCAGTGCCGAACGCGCTGTATCAGGTGCCGGTCACGCTCGACTGGATGTTCGCGACGGGTCGCGACAATCCGCTCTGGGCGATTTCCTGGGATCTCAGCGCCGTGCCGGCGGACGCGGTCGAGGCGGACTCGCGCGCGCCTTACGGCGAACTGTTGTTCGACGGCAGCACGAGCGAAGGCGCGCACAGCGTCATCGCTGGCGTGGGCTGGGGCGACCGCTACAAATTCTCGACGACGACGGCACCGGTCACCTACGCGAGCGACTGGACCTGGAACGCGCCCAACACGATTCCCTATGTGAAACTGTGGACGACGAACGTCGACGCGACCATGGGCACGGTGCAGACCCAGCCCATCACGCAGCAGGACGCGGGCGGCTACTACGGCACGTCGCGCTGGAACACGACCAGCGCCGCGGGCAATGCCTGCATTTCGCCGCCCTCGCTGATGCCCTGCGACTACAACTGGCCGTACCAGTCGATCAACTATTCGTTCGCGACGCCGACCACGCCGACCAACAGCACGCGCCTGGCCTGGGGCACGAACTTCGGCTTCCTCGGCCAGACCAGCTACTACACGCACGGCTCGGCATTCTGGGGCGGCCCGCTGCCGAACACGACCGACTCGGGCTGGCCGCGCAAGAGCTATTCGACGTACGTGGTACTGGGCCCGCACAGCAGCGATCCGGTCGGCGCGCAGGTAGCGCAGGTCGAAGCGATGCAGTCGCTGACCTTGACCGCGACCGTCGGCAGTGTGGCGACGAGCGGACTGGCCGGCGTGAATCGCCCCGATTCGATGACCTATTCGCCGGCGGGTTACGACCCGGTCTACGGCACCCTGACCTTCGTCTCGCTCGGCAACGCGCTCGACGCGAACATCGCCGTCGGCAGCGGCACCCTGCGCAAGCCCGTGGTCGTCGTGCGCAACATCAGCGGCAATGACTATCCGGCCGTACGGCTCAACGGCGCCGCGCTCACGGTCGACGTCGACTACTTCCCGTCGCTGCGCACCGAAACCGGCGATCTGTGGATCACGCTGAATGCGGATCTGACGGGGGCGACGAACCGGCTGGAACTCGTGCCCTGATCACAAGCACGCAGCTTCATCTGAAAGAGACGCCATGGATGGCGCAATGGCTTGCACACCGGTCTCGGCGAGAGAGTGGGCAGCAACAGGGCACGCAAGGAGTGCCAGGAGCACCGCCGCGAAAGATTTTGTTCGACGCACAAGCCAAAGCACCGTGCAGCACCTGCGCGGCCCGGGTCGGCCTAGGCTGCTGTTTCCTTGCCGCGCACTCAGTCGATGTTGAACGACTGCAACGAGACGGGTGTAGTGCCGACGCGCAGCGGTATTTCCTTGTGATCGATTTCCGGCAGGCTGATCTGTCCCTGCGGATCGACGAAGCGTCCACTCAGAGTGACGTCAAGCCGGTCTCCGCCCTCATATCCGGCGACCGGTACGTAGACCAGGCTGGCCAGGGCCGCGCGTACTTGGCTGCTACTGCCTTGAAAGACGGGCGACGCCGTGTTGTTCGGCGAGACAAACGTGATCCCGGTGGAAACCGTCAACGACAACGTACCATGGCTGACACTGAGACTGATCTGCTGTCGGTCTTGGTGATTCACACCGGAATAGTCTCCCAGGTCGGGATAGCTGATCACGTTGCTGCCAGTGAATGCCAGCGGCTGGCCCACCGCGGTCTCGACGGTGCCGACAGGAACGATCAGATTGGTTTCCAGCAAGCCCACGTAGCGAAAAATCCCCATGTTCATCGTGTTGCCGTCGTCGTAAGGGATGATCCAGACGGAGAATTGAGACGAGGCTAGCGAAGGGTTGCCGACGAAAGAAACGCGCACCCCGCGCAGCGCAGCCTGCCATTGCGCAAGCGTCGGCAACGGTCCTGCGGCGGGCCTCAGGTTGTACTGAGAGCCGCCCAGCGAGTAATTGCTCCAGCTCAGGCTGAGGCTGCCCATAGTCGCGGGGTCAGGGTCGAGCGTGAGCGAGCTGTTGCCACCGCAGCAGAGGAAATCGATCTTCGACAGCGTCGCACTGTCCGGATCGGCGATGACGGCGTCGTTGCCCAGCAGAACGCTGCCGCCGGCCTGAAAGATGGGCGGAGGTGACGCGTAGGTGATGGTGGGCGGTGCAGCATGGGCTGCGGGAGCGAGTACCAGGGAAACCGGGACGATCAAACGCCCGTAGAACTCCAGGCGCAGAAATCGGACCGCCGCAAGCAAATTCGTCTGCATAACCCCCCTGGAACCCGAGATCACGGATTTCCCATTCTATATCCCGCGGCGGCGCGATGCGCGAGCGGGAAAGTGATCCTCCGGCAGGCTGTTCCAGTGAGACCGTCCAGGCGACGCCGCGACCTAGCCGATCGCCGAACCCTGCAGACGGCCCTGCCCGCGAATCTGCGCCTCGACCGTCGAAATCGCCGTCATGTTGACGACGCGACGCACCGTTGCCGACGGCGTCAGCACATGGGCGGGCTTGGCGACCCCCATGAGGATCGGTCCGAGCACGACGCCGTCGGTCATCGCGCGCAGCATGTTGAAACTGATGTTGGCCGAATCGAGGTTCGGGAACACGAATACGTTCGCGCTCCCGCTCAGCTGCGAATTCGGGAACAGGCGTTCGCGGATTTCCGGCACCAGTGCCGCATCGGCCTGCATCTCGCCTTCGACTTCGAGCTTCGGCGCGCGCTGGCGCAGGATCTGCAGCACCTTGCGCATCTTCGTCGCCGACGGCGATTCGGAGCTGCCGAAGTTGCTGTGCGACAGCAGCGCGATCTTCGGATGGATGCCGAACAGCTTCAGGCGGATCGCCGCCTGCAGCGCGGCCTCGGCGATCTCCTCGGCGCAGGGCTCGTGCTGCACGTGCGTGTCGAGGAAGAAGAACACGCCCTTGTCGTTGAACACGGCCGACATCGCCGAGGGCTGCTGCACGCCGCTGTCGAGGCCGATGATGTCGCGGATGTAGTTGAGCTTCTTGCCGTAGCGGCCCACGACGCCGCAGATCATCGCGTCGGCTTCGCCGCGCTCGACCATGAGCGAGGCGATCACGGTCGAGCGCGAACGCACGACCGCCTTCGCGAGCGACGGCGTCACGCCGCGGCGTTCCATGATGCGGTGATAGTGCTGCCAGTAATCGTTGAAGCGCGGGTCGTCGTTGATGTTGCACATCTCGAAATCGACGCCGGGCTGCAGGCGCAGGCCGATGCGCTGGATGCGTTTCTCGATGACGTCCGGGCGGCCGATCAGGATGGGGCGCGCGAAGCCTTCATCGACGACGACCTGCACCGCGCGCAGCACGGTTTCCTCTTCGCCTTCGGCGTAGACCACGCGCTTGGGATCGGCTTTCGCGCGATCGAACACGGGCTTCATGATCAGGCCCGTGCGGAACACGAAGCTCGTCAGCTTTTCGCGATATGCCTTGAGGTCGGCGATCGGACGCGTCGCGACGCCGGAGATCGTCGCCGCATGCGCGACGGCCGGCGCGAGCTCGACGAGCAGGCGCGGATCGAACGGCTGCGGAATCAGGTATTCGGCACCGAACGACAGCGGCTTGCCGCCGTAGGCGCGCGCGGCCACGTCGCTGACTTCGCGCCGCGCGAGCTCAGCGATCGAATGCACGCAGGCGACCTTCATCGCCTCGTTGATCGTCGTCGCGCCGACGTCGAGCGCGCCGCGGAAGATGTAGGGAAAACAGAGCGCGTTGTTGACCTGGTTCGGGTAGTCCGAACGGCCCGTCGCGATGATCGCGTCCGGACGCACGGCCTTCGCGTGCTCGGGCAGGATTTCCGGATTCGGATTCGCGAGCGCGAGGATGACCGGCTTGTCCGCCATCGTCGCGACCATCTCGGGCTTGAGCACGCCGCCCGCGGAAAGGCCGAGGAAAATATCGGCGCCGGCGACGATCTCGCCGAGCGTGCGCGCGCTCGTGTCGCGCGCATAGCGCGCCTTGTCCGCGTCCATGTCCTCGACGCGGCCCGCGTAGACCACGCCGAGGCGATCGGCGACCGTGATGTTCTCGGGCTTCACGCCGAGCTGCACGAGCATGTCGAGACAGGCGATGCCCGCGGCGCCCGCGCCCGAGGCGGCGAGCCTGACCTCGCCGATGTCCTTGCCCACGACCTTGAGCGCATTGATCACGGCCGAGCCGACGATGATCGCGGTGCCGTGCTGGTCGTCGTGGAACACCGGAATCTTCACGCGTTCGCGCAGCTTGCGCTCGACCGTGAAGCACTCCGGCGCCTTGATGTCTTCGAGATTGATGCCGCCGAAGGTCGGTTCCAGCGACGCGATGATGTCGACGAGCTTGTCCGGGTCGAGCTCGTTGATCTCGATGTCGAACACATCGATGCCGGCGAACTTCTGGAACAGCACGCCCTTGCCTTCCATGACCGGCTTCGCCGCGAGCGGACCGATCGGACCGAGTCCGAGCACGGCCGTACCGTTGGTGATGACCGCGACGAGATTGCCGCGCGCCGTGACCGTCGAGACCTCGCCCGGATCCTCGACGATGGCCTCGCAGGCCGCGGCGACGCCGGGCGAATACGCCAGCGCCAGGTCG
>CAMLSI010000326.1 GCA_946482585.1 uncultured Lysobacteraceae bacterium | reverse complement strand
TGTCGTTGTCGTAGTTCTTCAGCCGCACGCTCTGGCCGTTCGGCGCGATCAGGTCGAGCTGCACGTCGCCGCGATACGGATGGACGGTGTTGACCGTGATCCTGGTCTGGTTCGACGCATTGCCCGACTGTCCCGACACGGTGATCGGACTCGTGACGCTGCCCGGATCCGGAATCGCGTAGTTCGTCGTGTTGCTGAAGTCGCCGCCGCCGGTGGTGTAGCTGCCGGTCAGGCTGATGCCCGAGAACGCCGAGTACGCGACGAGCCTGACGTGATACGTGCCGGCCTGCGCCGTCGCGATCGTGCAGGTCTCGGCGCTGTTCGGGCTGTCGGACTTGCAGTCGTAGCTCGACGTCGTCGGCACGCTGCCGAACTTCGCGTAGACGTCGACGTCGCCGCTGCCGCCCGTGGTCACGAACTTGAGGTTGCCCGCGCCGGCCGGCACGACCAGCGTGAAGTCGAGCGAGCCGCCGGCCGGAGCGCCGAGCCCCGTCTTCGCGATGCCGTTCTGCAGCACCGTGTCGCCGCCGCTGCCCGGTACCGTGACCGACACTGTCTTGGTGTTGTCGAGACCGCCGTTGTCGGTGACCTTGAGTTTCACCGTATAAGTGCCGGCCGCCGCGTAGGTCTTGGAGGGACTGGTCTGCGTCGACGTCGTGCCGTCGCCGAAATCCCAGTGACGCGACGCGATGCTGCCGTCGCTGTCGCTCGACGAATCGCTGAACGTCACGGTGAGGCCGCTGACGCTGTAGGTGAAGTTCGCCGTCGGCACGACGTTGCCGCCGTCCAGCGCCTGCAGCGTCTTCGTCGCGTCGACGAGACCGGCGCCGCAGCCGCCGCTGCAACTGCCCGCGAGCGGACGCACGTTCTGTTTCAGCAGCGTTTCGATTTCATCCGGCGTCTTGCTCGCCTTCGCGAGGATCAGCGCGGCGAGGCCGGCGACGTGCGGCGTCGCCATCGAGGTGCCCTGGTAGTACGCATAGCTCTCGCTGCCGGGCGCATTCGTGCCGCTGTTCAAGGTGGACAGCACGCCGTTGCCCGAAACGGCGGTCTCGCCGCCGGGCGCGGTCACGTCGATACCGGTGCCGTAGTTCGAATACGACGCGCGATTGCCCTCGCGGTCGCTCGCCGCGACGGCGACGACGCCGCTGCAGTTGGCTGGCTGGAAGCCCGACACGTTGGTATTGGAATTGCCGGCGGCGATCGCGAGCACCGTGCCGCGCTGGCGCGCGGTGTTGATCGCGCTCTGGTACGTGCTGCTGCACGAACCGCTGCCGCCGAGGCTCAGGTTGATGACTTTGGCCGGGGTTCCGTTCGCGGGCACGCCCTGCACGCTGCCGCCCGAGGCCCAGATGATCGCGTCGGAAATGTCGGCGAGGCTGCCGCCGCCCTTGCCGAGCACGCGCAGCGGCTGGATCTTCGCATTGAACGCGACGCCGGCGACGCCCTTGCTGTTGTTGGTCAGTGCGGCGATCGTGCCGGCCACGTGCGTGCCGTGCCAGCTCGAGTTGTTGCCGTTGTACGCATCGCCGGGATCGGCCGGATTCGAGTCGCGGCCGTTGCCGTCATTCGACACGCTCGTGTCGCTGATGAAGTCGTAGCCGGCGACGGTCTGACCCGACAGATCGCTGTGCGTGGTGATGCCCGTATCGATCACGGCGACGACGACGCCGCTGCCGGTCGAGATTTCCCAGGCATCGGGCAGGTTCATGCCCGCGGTGGACTCGAAGTAGTGCCACTGATCCTGATAGCGCGTGTCGTTCGGCGTCAGCGCCATCTGCATGCGCAGGTCCGGCTCGACCAGCGCGACGTCCGGGTTCTTCGCCAGTTCGCGCATGACCGTCTCGGCGTCGATACGCGCCGGACGCGCGCCGTCGCCGCGCACTTCGAACACGAAGCCGCCGGTCGCAGTCGGACGCACGAGCGCGAGCGGCGTCTTGAGCGCATCCGTCACGCGCGCGAGATCCGCCTCGACGCGCCTGGCGGCCATGCTCTCCACCACCGCATGTTCGCGCGTGCCGTAGGTCGCCGCGTCGACGTAGTGCACGATGAAGCGCGTATAGGTTTCGCCGCGCCGGACCGCTTCGAGCGAAACGCGTTCGCCGCTCGCGGCGCGCTCGACCCAGATCGATCCGGCCGATGCCGTGGCGACGGTTCCGCCGAACAGCGCCGCGGCGGCGAGACTCAGCGCAGTGCGCCGGCCCAGCGTGTTTCTGACCACTTTGTTCACGAGTTCACCCATTCTACTTAGCGATTTATGGTGTGGACCGCCCTGGCCGGCCCGCTCGTCCGTATCGCGACTCGCGCACGTCCCCCGGCGCCGCAGGGCGGCGCCGCTCTCCCGATCGATGTGCAGGGCCGGCGCTCGATATGGCGAACCGGCTGCGTCGCGGCCACCGCAAACTCTGTTGCAGTGGCCGCATGACGCTACGCCCGCCGTTGTGCCCCGCCCATGAGCACGCGGCATGGCGGAACAATCGTCATGCCGTCGTCACGAACGGTCGCGGGGACCGTCGTCACCGGAGAGGGATCGTTCCGATCGCGGACCGGCACCGGCGGACAGCGCAGTGTCCGCGGACACGCCGCTGCGAGTGCGCAGGCGCCGCAAACCGCACAACGGCGCGAATGCCGTAAGTTCCGCCGGTTGGCACGGGCATTGCGTAGACGCTGTCCGTGCCCCTGATCCGCAAAGGAACGCTCCCATGCAGCAGCCCCGCCAGCCCTATCCGATCCGCGCCGCCGTCGCCGCACTGAGCGCCGCCGTACTCGCGGTCGCGTGCACGCATCCGACGCGCCGCGAAACGACGCCGACGCCGGCGATGGCGACATCCGCCGCCGCGGCGCCGGCCGATGCGGTCGCCGCGGTCAACGCGCTCGCCGATCGCTTCGTCGACACCGTGCTCGACTTCGATCCGACCGTGACCTATTTCAGCGGCGTGCCGGTCAAGACGCACGATCGCCTGCCGCGCAATTCCGCCGCCGACATCGCGGCATGGAACACGCAGGTCGACGCGATGCTGGACGACCTCGCCCGCATCGATGCGACGCCGCTGCGTGGAACGCCGCATGCCGTGACCTATGCGGTGCTGCGCGAGAATCTCGAATCCGATCGGCAGTCGCGCGTCTGCCGTCGCGAAGGATGGAGCGTCAGTCACATGAACGGCTGGCTCGCGAGCCTCGTCGAGGCGGCGCAGGCGCAGCCGGTCGCCACGGCGGACGAACGTGCGCAGGCCGTCGCGCGCTGGTCCACGCTCGACACGTTCATCGACAACGACATCGCCAACCTGCGCACCGGTCTCGCGGCCGGCTACAGCGCGCCCAAGAGCGTCGTCGACCGCGTGCTCAAGCAGGTCGACGGCATGATCAACGGCAAGGTCGAAGACCTGCCGTTCTATTCGCCGGCCGCGCGTGCCGACGATGCGGCCTTCAAGGCCGGGCTGCGCACGGTCATGACCGCCGACGTGCTGCCCGGACTGACGCGCTATCGCGACTTCCTGCGCAACGAGTACCGCGCGAAGGCGCGCGACAGCGTCGCGCTGTCGGCGCTGCCCGACGGCGAAGCCTGCTACGCGGCGCTGTTGCGCGGCAGCACGACCTTAAAGCGCAGCCCGCGCGAGGTCTACGAGCTCGGCCAGAAGACCGTCGCCGACAACGAGCGCATCGTCGCCGACCTCGGCGAACGCCTGTTCGGCACGCGCGACATCCCCACCATCATCGCAAGGGTCGACAAGGAGCCGAAGAACCATTTCACATCGGAGAAGCAGCTGCTCGACGAATCGCGCGCCGGTCTCGACCGCGCGCGCGAACTGAGTGCGCCGCTGTTCGCGCGCATGCCGAAGCAGCCCGCGATCATCGAACCGTTCCCCGCATACCAGCGCGGCACCGGCGTGAGTTCGCACTACATTCCGAGTACGGACGCGTCCAAGCCCGCCGAATACCGCATACAGCTGGAAAACTGGAAAACCGATACGCGCGGCTCGGCCGAGATCACGCTCGTACACGAAACCTGGCCGGGCCACCATCTGCAGATCGCGCTCGCCAACGAACAGCCGTCGCCGCACCGCATCGCGAAACTCGGCTTCAACTCGGCCTATCTCGAGGGCTGGGGCCGCTACTCCGAGCGCCTGGCCGAAGAAGCCGGCATCTACCGGACCGAGTACGCGAAGATCTCGCGCCGCCTCTGGCCCGCGCGCGGCATGGTCGCCGACCCGGGCCTGCACGTGCTCGGCTGGACGCGCCAGCAGACCATCGACTATCTCGCTTCGACCGGCCGCTTCGGCCGCGCCGGCATCGAAGACCTCATCGACCGCATGGCCGTCATGCCGGCGCAGCTCACCTCCTACGATTCCGGCGGCCTCGAGATCTTCGCGCTGCGCGAGCAGGCCGAGCGCGAACTCGGCGCGACGTTCGACATCCGCGAATTCCACGCCCAGGTCATCGACCAGGGCGTCGTGCCGCTCGCGCTGCTGCGGGAAAACGTGGAAGCGTGGATTTCGACAAAAAAGAAATAAACGCCATCGGCACGACGGTCGATCGTCCGGCTCACGCCACCGCCCGCTCCGCCAGACTCGCCCATCCGGGCGGCGCGGGCCATTCGCCGGCTTCGCCGAGTGCGAGGGTGCGACGCATCGTGCGGATTTCCATGTGCGGCGCGAGATCGGCGACGAGCTCGAGAGCGGGTTCCGCCGGCGCGGTGCGCACGGGGAACGCGGCCCAGGCGGTGCAGGTGCGGAACAGGTCGCCGATCGGCAGCGCACAGAGGTCGGCGTCGAGTTCGCGCCGATAGGCGGTCTCCGCGACGATGCCGACGCCGAGGCCGGCCCGCACGTAAGCCTTGATCAGGTCCGCATCGCCGCTGCAGGTCGCGAGGTTCGGCCGCAGGTTCTGCATCGCGAACGCGCGCGCGAAGTCCGACAGCGGGTCGCGCGCCGATTCATAGGTCACCAGCGGATAGGCAGCGAGGTCGGCGACGGCGAGGCTGCGCCGCAACTGCAGCAGCGCGTGTCCCGCGGGCACCAGTGCGAGGCGCTGCCAGCGGTACAGCGGCACTGCGGCGACGTGACGCGGGCGCAGGCCCGGCGTGCTCGCGAGCGCGAGGTCGATCTGACCGCGTTCGGCCCAGGCCAGTACTTCCTCGTCGGCGCCGACCTGCAGGCTGACCTGGAGCTGGCTGTGTTCGCGCTTGAGGCGCTCCAGCGCCGCCGGCAATACGTAGCGCGCCTGCGTCGGCGTGGTCGCGATGCGCAGCGCGCGGCTCATGCCGCCGCCGCGGCGCAGCGCGAGGCTGCGTATGCCGCTCATCTCGGCGAGTACGGCGCGCGCATGCTCGAGCACGCGGCTGCCGCACGGCGTCAGGCCGCAGAGCACATAGCCGCGGCGCTGGAACAACGGCTGGCCCATTTCCGTTTCGATCTGCTTGAGCTGTTTGGACAGCGCCGACTGCGTGGTATGCACGCGCTCGGCGGCACGCGAGATCACCAGGCCGGCGTCGACGATCGCAATGAGGTAGCGCAGCTGATTCAGCGTCATAACCAATCGGCCTAAGCGATGCGATGAGGACCCAGCGTCGCCGCCGCACCGCCGACATTCCTGCGCGGCACGCTCAAATTTGTCTCAAGGACCGCTCAAACGCGCTAAACGTGCGCTCGAACGCACGCTTTCGGCAGGTCGTTGCGAGACGTTCGCGACCGTTCCTGAACGAACCGGCGCGCCCGCCGGCTGCGGCCATCCGGCGGCCCCTCGACGGCGCCGGGGCGAGGAGTACCATCCGCGCGGGGCGAGGGGATACATCGTGCAATCACAGAATCCAGCCACCGTCTGGCCGGCGGATACGCCGGTGCTGCGCTTCGCCGACGTCTGCGTCGACCTGCGCTATCGGCGCCTGCGTCTGCCCGAAGGCGAGGTCGAGCTCGCGAGCCGCGTGTTCGACGTGCTCGTGCTGTTTCTCGCCGAACCGAATCGCCTGCACACACGCGAATCGCTGCTCGCGCGCATCTGGACCGGCGTCGTCGTCGAAGACGGCAACCTGACCCAGACCGTGTCCGTGCTGCGCCGCCTGCTCGGCGAAGAGCGCAAGCTCTGGATACGCACGGTGGCCAAGCGCGGCTACGTGTTCGAACCGCCGGGCCCGGTCGTGCCACTCGAGTTCGACGGCGACACGTTGCGCGCCTCGTCCACGAACGCCGCGCGCGGCCGGACCGATCCGCTGCCGACAATCGCGCCGGCAGTCGCGCCGCGCCCCCGGACGCCCGGCGTGCTGCCGTGGCTGGCCGC
>CAMLSI010000325.1 GCA_946482585.1 uncultured Lysobacteraceae bacterium | reverse complement strand
AGCTTTCGAGCCGACTAGCAAGCGCCGCCGCGGCTATCCGTCGGAAGCGCGCGTCAAGCGCGGCCTGCGCATCGTCCACGGCGACAAGGTGCTTTGCGAAAAACTCGGACGCAAGGACCCCTGCCCCTGCGATTCGGGTCGCCGATTTCAAGAACTGTTGTCTCGACACGGGGAGCTTTCGATGGCTTGCTGCGGCACGACTACCATCGCTGAACCCCGGACGCGGAAACCGATGTAACCTCGACCGGTCTCGCGCACGCGTCGCGCACGCCTGCGCCCAACCTCGACCGGTAACGCGCGCCGCGCGCCTGCCGCCGGATCGGACCTGACGCCGCCGCGGCTCTGCCGCGGCGGCCCTTAACGGAGCCGCCGCGACCGCCATGCTGCCCGAACTCGGTCAATTCGCCCTGATACTCGCCTTGCTGCTGGCCCTCGCGCAGACGGCACTGCCGCTGTTCGGCGCCTGGCGCAACAACGCGGCGCTGATCGCGATCGCTCGTCCCGCCGCCGCCGGCCAGGCCGTGTTCGTCGCGATCGCGTTCGCGATCCTGACCACGGCCTTCGTGCAGCAGGACTTCTCGGTCGCCTACGTCGCACAGAACTCGAACTCGGCGCTGCCCTGGTACTACCGCTTCTCCGCTGTCTGGGGCGCGCACGAAGGGTCGCTGCTGCTCTGGATACTGATTCTCAACGTCTGGACGGTCGCAGTCGCGGCGTTCAGCCGCCGCCTGCCCGACGTGTTCATCGCGCGCGTGATCGGCGTGCTCGGCTTCGTCAGCATCGGCTTCCTGCTGTTCACGCTGTTCACGTCGAATCCGTTCCTGCGCCATGTGCCCGCGCTGCCCGACGGCAACGATCTCAACCCGCTGCTGCAGGACTTCGGCCTCATCGTGCATCCGCCGATGCTCTACATGGGCTATGTCGGCTTTTCGGTCGCGTTCGCGTTCGCGATCGCCGCGCTGCTCGGCGGCGCGCTCGACGTGGCCTGGGTGCGCTGGGCGCGGCCGTGGACCAATGTCGCCTGGGCCTTCCTCACGCTCGGCATCGCGCTCGGCTCGTGGTGGGCCTACTACGAACTGGGCTGGGGCGGCTGGTGGTTCTGGGATCCGGTCGAAAACGCGTCGTTCATGCCGTGGCTCGTCGGCACGGCGCTGATTCATTCGCAGGCCGTCACCGAAAAACGCGGCTCGTTCCGCGCGTGGACGCTGCTGCTCGCGATCGCGGCGTTCTCGCTGTCGCTGCTCGGCACTTTCCTCGTGCGCTCGGGCGTGCTGACCTCGGTGCATGCGTTCGCGAGCGATCCGGAGCGCGGCCTGTTCGTACTCGCCTTCCTCGTCATCGTGGTCGGCGGGTCGCTGCTGATCTACGCGCTGCGTGCGCCGAAGGTGGCCGGCGGCGAACCGTTCGCCGCCGTCAGCCGCGACACCTTGCTGCTGGTGAACAACCTGCTGTTCTCGATCGCCGCGCTCATGGTGCTGCTCGGCACCCTGTTCCCGCTGCTCGGCGAAGCGCTCGACGCGGGCCGCATCTCGGTCGGCCCGCCGTATTTCGGCTTCATGTTCGCGCTGCTGATGGCGCCGATCGTGCTGCTGCTGCCGTTCGGTCCTTTCCTCAAGTGGCGCCAGGCACAGCTGCCGGCCGCGTTCCGCGCCTTGCTGCCGGCGCTCGGCATCGCGCTCGTCGCGGCCGTGCTCGCGTGGCTGCTCACCGGCGACCTGCCGTTCAAGGCGCTCGCCGGCGTCGGGCTCGGGCTCTGGGTCGGACTCGGCATCGCGCTGTATGCGTTGTCGCGCTGGCGCCATGCGCCGCCGGGACGCCGTTTCACGCCGGAAATGCTCGGCATGATCTGCGCGCATTTCGGCGTCGGCGTGTTCGTTGCCGGCGTGCTCGTGACCGAAGCGACCGGTATCGAACGCGACCTGCGCTTCGCGCCGGGCGAGAACGTGCGCATCGGCGCCTACGACGTGCGCTTCGACGGCGCGCGTCATACGCAGGGACCGAACTATGAAGCCGATGCGGGCACCGTCGTGGTCAGTCGCGACGGCACGACGCTCGCGACCCTGACGCCGCAGAAGCGGCGCTATCTGCGCGGCCAGGTGCAGACGGAGTCGGCGATCGATCCGGGCTTCACACGCGACATCTACGTCGCGCTCGGGGAACCCGTGGGTACCGACGGCGCCTGGTCGATACGCGTCTACATCAAGCCTTTCATCCGCTGGATCTGGCTCGGCGCGCTGCTGATGATGTTCGGCGGCTTCCTCGCCGCAACCGATCGCCGCTTCCGCAGCCTCGCGCTCGCGCGCGACGCGCAGCCATCGCCCGCACCGACTCCCGCCCCTGCGGCACCGCTCGCGACGGAGGCCACCTGATGGCCCGCCTGCTGCCGCTGTTCGCGTTCCTGCTGCTGGCCGCACTGCTCGGCTTCGGCCTGTCGTGGAACATGAAGCACGACCAGCGCGAAGTGCCGTCGCCGCTGATCGGCAAGATCGCGCCGGCGTTCAGCCTGCCCGTGCTCAATGAGGCGGCGCGCCAGTTCGGCAGCGCCGATCTCAAGGGCAGGCCGTATCTGCTCAACGTGTTCGGCAGCTGGTGCCCGAGCTGTGTCGACGAACATCCGGTGCTCGTGCGCTACGCGAAGGAACTCGGCGTGCCGCTGATCGGCTACAACTGGAAGGACGACCCGAACGACGCGAACGCATGGCTCGCGCGCTTCGGCAATCCGTACGACGTCATCGTCGCCGATGCGGTCGGCCGCACCGCGATCGACTTCGGCGTCTACGGTGCGCCGGAGACGTTTCTCGTCGACGGCGACGGCATGATCCGGCTCAAGCGCATCGGCGCGCTGACGCCGGACTACGTCGAAAAGGAACTCAAGCCGGCGATCGCGGCGATCCGTCCGGCCGCCGCGCGGAGTGGACAATGATGACGACGCGACATTTCCCCGCGTGGCTGATCGCCGCGTTCGCACTGCTGTTCACGCTCGCCGCGCAGGCGGTGCAGCCGCTGGACTTCAAGGACACCGCCGAGGAAAAGCGCTTCCAGACGCTCACGCGCGAGCTGCGTTGCCTGGTCTGCCAGAACCAGAACCTCGCCGACTCGGACGCCGGGCTCGCGGGCGACCTGCGCCGCGAGGTGTTCGACCAGATGCGCGCCGGCAAGACCGATGCGCAGATCAAGGACTATCTCGTCGCCCGCTATTCGCAGTTCGTGCTGTACGATCCGCCGCTCAGCGCATCGACCTGGCTGCTCTGGTTCGGGCCGCTGCTCGCGCTCGCGATCGGCGCCGGTGTCGTCGTCGTCATCGTTCGGCGCCGCCAGGCGTCGCTGAACCAGCCGCCGGCCGCGACCGCCGCCGCGTCTCAGGAGGAAGACTGGTGACTACCGCGTTCGTGCTGTCGGCCGGACTGATGCTGCTGTCCGCCCTCGCTTTCCTGATGCTGCCGTTGCTGCGCAGCGGCCGTGCGGCCGCGCCGCTCGCCGCGCGGCGCCGCGCCCTCGACGATGCGCTCGCGGCCGGCGTCATCACCGCCGACGAACATCTGGCCAAGCTTTCGGCGCTCGAGCAGCAGGCCGCTGCCGTCGCGCCGGCACGCACGCGCGGCGCGTTCAACAGCGCGCTCGCGGTGCTGCTGCTGTTGCCGGCGGCCGCGATCGGTCTCTATGCGCGGCTCGGCAACGTCAATGCCATGGATCCCGTGGTGATGGCGGCGACGTCCGTCGCGAACAGCACGCCCGGCCCCGACATGGACGCGGCGGTCAAAGGACTCGCCGACAAGCTCGCGAAGAATCCCGACGACGTCGAAGGCTGGCTGCTGCTCGGCCGCGCCTACAAATCGATGGAACGTTTCGCCGAGGCGCGCGATGCGCTGAAGAACGCATACGACCGCGCGCAGCAGAACGTCGACGTGCAGGTCGACTATGCCGAGGCGCTGGCGCTCGCGAGCGCCGGACGACGCATCGAAGGCCGCGCGCGCGACCTGCTCGAAGCCACGGTCAAGGCCGATCCGAATCACCAGCGCGGGCTCTGGCTGCTCGGCATCGCCGAGTATCAGCAGCAACGCTATGCCGAGGCGACCGCGCGCTGGGAGCACCTGCGCACGCTGTTGCCGCCGGAGTCCGATGCGCGCGGCTCGCTCGATCGCCAGATCGCCGACGCGCGCCAGCGTGCGGGACTCGACTCCGCTACCGCCGCATCGCCGGCGCCGGCGGCGCCCGAAAGCGCGCCCGCCGTGCCCTCCGCGACCGCGGCGAAGAACGACTCGGCCATCGCCCTGACCGTCGAGGTCTCGCTGGCTCCGGCGCTGCGCGACAAGGCGCCGGCCGGCGCGAGCGTATTCGTGTTCGCCCGCGCGGCGGCCGGCCCGCCGATGCCGCTGGCCGTGCAGCGTCTCACCCTGGCCGACCTTCCGGCCAAGGTCGTGCTGACCGAGGAGATGGGCATGCTGCCGAACATGAAATTGTCCCAGTTTCCACAAGTCGTCATCGGTGCGCGCATCTCCGCGAGCGGAAACGCCAAGGCGCAGAGCGGCGACCTGCAGAAGCTGTCCGCGCCGGTCGCCGTCGACGGCAAGGCGCCGATCGCGCTCGTGATCGACGAGGTCGTGCCGTAACGCAGGCCGGCCGGCTCAATCGATCAGGTGATTGCGCGCCGCATAGCGCACGAGTTCCGCCGCGTTGCGCACGTCGAGCTTGGCGAACACGCGCTGGCGGTGGTTCTCGGCGGTTTTCACGCCGATGTCGAGCCGCGATGCGATTTCCTTGGTCGTGAGGCCGTCGACGATCAGATGGAACACTTCGCGCTCGCGCGGCGACAGATCGCGGTAAGGATCGGCCGGGATCGGCCGCGCCTGCTGCACCTGCATCGCCATCGCGCGCGTCGCATGCGCGCCGAAATGCAGCCCGCCGCCGCCGAGGCTGCGCACGGCCTCGATCAGTTCGGCCATCGCCGCGTCCTTGCGCAGGTAGCCCGCGGCTCCGGCGCGCAACATGTGCAGAACGTATTCTTCTTCCTGATGCATCGTCAGCACCAGAATGCGCATCTGCGGCAATTCCGCGCGCAGCCGTCGCACCACTTCGATGCCGTTGAGGCGCGGCATCGAGATGTCGACGATCGCGATGTCGGGCTGCAGCCGAAGGCATTGTTCGACGGCGTCGATGCCGTCGGCAGCCTGGCCGACGACGAGGCATTCGCCGCTCGCGTCCAGCGCGGCGACCAGGGTCTCCCTCACGAGGGTGTGGTCATCGGCAACCAACACGCGGATCATGGTTCGCTCCTGGCTGTGCCGCCCAGCGGCAGCTCGATGCGGATGGTGAAACCTTGACCGGGTACGGATTGTAGTTCCAACCTTCCGTCGAACAAGTCGACTCGGTCGCGTATACCACCAAGACCGCCGCCGTGTCCTTCGCTGCCCGCTGCGAGCGCCTTTCCGACGTCGCAACCTCGGCCGTCGTCACGGATGTCCAGGCGCAGCGAAGACCCGCCGGGCCGCAGCGCGATCGCGATGACGACGCAACTCGCGGCCGCGTGGCGCACGGCGTTCGACAGCGCCTCCTGCGCGACGCGGAACAGCAAGGTCGAGATATCGTCGTCGAGTGCCGGCAGCGGATCCGGCAGTTCGAGGTCGACACGCAGGCCGTCGACGCTGCGCGCGAGCCAGCGCAATGCGGCCTCGAGGCCGAGATCGTCGAGGATCTGCGGCCGCAGCAAGCGCGACAGCGAGCGCGTGTCGTCGAGCGTGAGCTGGGCGAGTTCGCGTGCGCGCCGCAGCCCGTCGCGGCCGTCCGCGGCGTTGCCGGGCAATTGCGCGCCTATCGTATCGAGCTGCCGCATGAGCGCGACCAGATTCTGGCCGACGCCGTCGTGCAGCTCGCGCGCGATGCGCCGGCGCGCTTCTTCTTCGATACGCCAGACCGAACGCCCGAGGTGCCGCGTCCGGCGCTGATCCTGCTGCAGGCGCGTCAGCAGCGCCGCATGCTGGCGCATGAGTTCCTCGATGCGCCGGTTGAGCGCGGCGACGGCGTCAGCTTCCATCGGCGGAACCCGAGCGGCGCTGCAGCACCTGCAGGAAGCGCTCGCGCCGTTCCGGCGGCGCCGCATCGAGCAATTCGGCGCGCGCGCGTTCCGCGGCCTTCGCGGCCGCATCGGCTTCGACCGTCTTGCCGCCGCGCCGCAGCAGCGCGGCGCCGAGTTGGTGGATGCGCATCTCGCCCTGCCAGCGGCCGAGCTGTCGCAGCAGCGCCTGCGCTTCGCGATAGCGCTGCACGGCGGCGGCCGCATCCGCGGTCAGGCCGCGCTGCAGTTCGAGCGTGATGACGGCCA
>CAMLSI010000324.1 GCA_946482585.1 uncultured Lysobacteraceae bacterium | reverse complement strand
GCATGCGCTGCGCGAGCAATGGCCGCGCGCCGAACGTATCGCCGGTCACGTCGCCCGCGTAGACCAGGCCCAGCCAGCGGCGCACGGCGGCGTCGCGATCCGCCTGCAGCGACTGCCATTCGACGAACGCCTTGAGTTCGCTCCAGCTGCGGAAACCGTAGTCGCGTGCGATGCAGGACTGCGCGTCGTGCAGCTGCAGCGGCATTGCCGCGATGAAGTGCGGCGTCGCATCGCGCGCCGCCGGCAGGGACGATCGGATGCGCGCGATCGCCTCGGCGTCGCCGCCGCGCACGTCGCGCAGCAGCGCTTTTGCCTGCTTGCGCAGATGCGCGAGGTTCGCGCGTTCGGGCAGGGTTTTCATGAGACGACCTCCGTGCAGTGATCGCCGACGGTCCGCAACACCGGCTGCACAAAGGTTCGAAGGATGGACGACGACAAGTGGGTTGGACCCTGCCCGCGGACCGGGGGCGGCTTGTACCGCGCCGGCGCGCATCTTATGCGAGGCGATCGTGTCGTGGCCAGCGGGAAACCGACCCGTCAGCGCGTCGCGCGCAGCAGGGTTTCGCGTTCGCCCCAGCGGCCGTCGCCGTCGGGCACGCGCTCGGTGATCTGCACCGCGCGTTCGTCGATGCGCGTGACCTTGGCCCAGTTCAATGCGACGTAGTCGCCTTCGACGATGCGCCGTTGGCGACCGTCGGCGTCGCGCAGCACTGCATAGCGCTGGCCGGCGGCACGTCCGGTACGCAGCAGGGTCAGTGCGCCGCTGCTGCCGAGCAGACGCAGGCCGGAGGCGATGCGGCAGGCGTCGAGGCGCCGCGATGCGTCGCCGTAGGCGATGGTGATGGTGGCCTCGAGCCGCGCATGGCCGAGTTCGGCCCAGGTGATCGCGATGCGACCGGCACCGTCGGCGCGCGTTTCGGTGACGATGAACGCCGGCGCGCCGCCGAGCATCCGGCTGACCATGCCGCTTTCCGGTTCCGGCGGACTTCCGGCCGGGCCGTAGTCGACGAGCACGTCGAGACCGTCGGCGACATAGCGGACGCCGTCCGTATCGTGCGAGCCGCTTTCCTTGGCATAGGCATCGCGCGGCAGCCGCAGCGAGGCCACGGCCATGTCGACGCTCTGCCAGTTGGCCGGTACGGCTGCGTTGAAACTGCAGTGCTGCGCGATGGCTGCGGGCGCGGCGGCGCACACGGCCGCGGCGGCGATGGCGCGCGCGGCCAGGACGACACGCGCAGCGCGACAGCGCGCGCGGACAGTCGATACTGCCGAGTCGAAATGCAACGGTTCCCCCGACGCGTCGTGACGGCACGGACGTGCCGCCGGTCGCACCTATCGTATGCGAACGGCGTGCGCGCGGTCGCGGTCCGGCGCGCCGGTGTCAGCGGCACCGGCGCGGCGTCACGACGGTCGCTGCGCGCGCTCGTGGCGACCGCCGCGGGGCTTGGCCGGCGGCATGTCGTGCAGCGCCATCGCATCGCAGCGGGCGGCGCACTCCAGGCAGACGTGAACGCACGCATCCATGTCGCCGAGGGCCTCGCAGCTCGCGGCACAGGCGCGGCAGATCTCGGCGCAGAGGGCGCAGTAGGCCGAGTGATAGCGCGAGCCGTTGGCCATCAGCGTCGCGGCGGCCTCGCAGGCTGCCGCACAGTCGAGCATCAGACGGAAATGCTCGGGCTCGACATGGGCGCCGCCGAGCGGCAGGCAGTGCGTCAACGCCGTTTGCCGACAGGTTCGCCAGCAGACGAGGCAGGACTTGATGCAGTCGCTGAGATCATGAGCCGGTTGCGTATGAGGCATGGCGCGTTCTCCATCACGCCGGCCGGCGCCGGCGGCAAATGGGAGCGAGCATGCAGCGTGCCATCCGTGCCATCGGCCGCGCGAGGCCCCGCACCATGTCCAGCGGGCGCATCGGGGCCCGCGGCTGCGGGCGGGAAAGGAATCCGCGATTCCGACGTCTTGCCGGACCGTCCTCGGGCGGTCTGCGCGACGGCGACGAACTCAGCCTGCATTCCGCAACGGCCCGACCGGACCTGCCGCGCGCCGTCCGCGCTCGCGGGGCGGCGCTTTCCGTACCCCCCATTCGCGGGGCTGCGCGCACCGCAGCGTCTGCCGATCATCCGTCCGTTACCGGAGGGGAATCATCCATGCGTCGTCCGATCTCACGCGGTTTGCTGGGTCATGCGGTCCTGTTCATGCTGCTCGTCTACGGCAGTGTCGCGTCCGCCGCCGGACTGCGCCTGACGATGTGGCCGGTGCCGACGATCTATACCGGCACCAGCTACTGGACGGGCGTCACCTTCGAGAAGGAAGACCGCGCCGACGGCATCGATCATGTCGGGCCGTTCACGTTCCGCACGATGCTGCCGCCGGGCGTCCGCTATGTCGGGTTCCAGGGCGCCAGCTGGACGTGTTCGGCGCAGCCCGATCTGCGCGACCTGACCTGTATCTACTCGGGCACGCTGACCTACTGGAATCCGGGCTCCATGTCGCTCGGCATCAACGCGCTCGTCGACTATGGCATCCCGCCGGGGCCGGTGAACGTCACCGGCACGCTCGCCAGCGCGCAGGTGCCGCTGCCGCCGAATCCGGTGTGCCAGGCATCGCCGACCACGACCGGTTGCGTCAGCACGGCGACCGCGTATGTGACCTCGCACGTGCAGTTCACCGGCTGGGGAATGAACAGCGGCTGGGTCACGCCAGGCACTGTCGCGGTGTGGACCGGGCCGCCGTATGAGATAGGCCAGCCCAACGCGTTCATGATGGAAGTGCGCAACATCGGCTTCGGCCAGGTCAACTCGCCGGTCGCGATTGACGTCTGGCTGCCGCCCGGCGTGAGCTGGACCGGGTCCGGGACGGGGATTCCGGCGTGGGCCTGCACCGTGCAGCCCTCGCCCGGGCACGTGCGCTGCGCGACGGAATACATGTACGACACGCAAAACGGCTTCCTCTCGCTCAACGTGCAGGTCGCGCCGACCGTGGCCGTGCCCGGCCCGTTGTACGTGCATGCGGCGATCGGCAACAACGTGCAGCTCGCGCCGACGGACTGCGTGGCCAATCCGTCCCAGCTCGGCTGCGGCCGGCTGCAGTTCCATACGCGCACGCCACGCGTCGCGACCCTGGTCGCCGCGGACCTGTGGCATTCGCCGAACGTCGTCACGCTCGGTCAGGAGTTCGGTCCGGTCGTATTCGAATACCGCAACATCGGCGAAGCCGCGGCAGGCAACACGAACCTCTACCTGCAATTGCCGCCGCACGTCGAATACCGCGGGCTGCTCTCGTCGTCGCCGGCCGCGACGTGTGCGGCGCAGGGCTCGCTCGCGAGCGGGCAGATCGTCGTCTGCCAGAGCAGCGGACTCGGCTCCGCGCCGTACAACAACGGCAGCCTGAGTCTGCGTCTCTACGGCGGAGCGCTCGCGGCCTCGCCGGGACCGCTGCCGGTGATCGCGGCGGTCGATCTCGCAGCCGCACCGAATGCCGCGCTGCTGCAGTCGTGCGCGGCGAACTCGGCGCAGAGTTTCTGCGCGACCGACGCGATCACGACGTATTTCCCGTGCGCGCTGCAGTGGGCCGACGGTATTTTCTGCGACGGAATACAGACGTTCGTGCGGCCCTGAACCGATTGCGCCCGGCGGGACCGGAGGCAGTCAGCGCCCGCTGCGCCGCGTCCCGCCGTTTTTTCAGAAGCGTCCTTCGCAGCGCTCGAACACGCTGTTGCGCAGCGCGACGAGACGCGGACCGACTTCGTGCAGCAGGCGCTCGCGCGTCATCGTCGCGAGCCGGCCGCTGCAGTTGAACGCCAGCACGCGGCTGCGGTCCGCGGAGATCAGCGGCACGCCGATCGCGAACACGTCGGGATTCCAGTCGCCGAGCGAGAAACAGAAACCATAGTTCGTGTAGTCCTCGCGCGCCTGCACGATGCCGGCGCGGATGCGCGGCCACTGCGCCGGGTCGCAATCGCGTTCGAGTTCCGCCAGACGCGCGTCGAACACGGCCTGCGGCCGCGCCGCGAGATCGGCGCGGCCGAGCGCGGTGGTGCCGTGCGGCACGCGCGCGCCGACGGCGAGCTTGAGATGAAAGGTCGCATCGCCCTGGCAGATGTCGAGCAGCACCATGCGCAGGCCGTCGGCGGCAGCGACCATGACTGCGGCCTGGACCTGTTCGGCGAGCGACTGCATGAGCGGGCGCGCGAGCGCGAGCACGTCGTTGTTGCGCAGGAACGCATGACTCAGACCCAGCACGGCCGTACCGAGGCAGTACTTCTCGCGCTCCGGCGAATAGTTCAGATAGCCGAGCGCCGACAGGGTGAACGTGAAGCGCGACACGGTGGGCTTGGGCAGCCCCGTGCGTTTCGCGATCTCCCGGTTGCCGAGGTAGTGCACGCCGTGCTCGAAGCAGCGCAGCACCGAGAACGCGCGCGCGACCGCGCTGACGAATTGCGGATGGTCGGGCGTTATGCCGCGGCTGAACAGGTCGGCATCGCGTCGCGGATTGCCCATCAGCCGGCGGCCTGTGCCGTGTAGCGCGCGAGCTCGAGTTTCGCGATGGTCGCGCGGTGCACTTCGTCGGGACCGTCGGCGAGACGCAGCGAACGCGCGCCCGCATACGCCGCCGCGAGCGGAAAATCGCCGCTGACGCCGGCGGCGCCGTGCGCCTGGATCGCCCAGTCGATGATCTTCACCGCCATGTTCGGCGCGACGACCTTGATCATGGCGATTTCCGCGCGCGCGGCCTTGTTGCCGAACTTGTCCATCGCATCGGCGGCCTTGAGCGTGAGCAGCCGCGCCTGTTCGATGAGGCAGCGCGATTCGGCGATGCGCTCGTGCCAGATCGAATGGTCGGCGAGCGGCCGGCCGAAAGCGATACGCGTCGTGACGCGCCGGCACAGCAGTTCGAGCGCGACTTCGGCCAGGCCTATGCTGCGCATGCAGTGGTGGATGCGGCCGGGGCCGAGACGTCCCTGCGCGATCTCGAAGCCGCGGCCTTCCCCGAGGAGGATGTTTTCCGCCGGCACGCGCACGGCATCGAGCGTGATGTCCATGTGGCCGTGCGGCGCATCGTCGTAGCCGAACACCGTGCACGGGCGGTGCACGCGGATGCCGTGCGTGCCGGCCGGCACGAGGATCATCGACTGCTGCCGGTGCGAGGGCGCATCGGGATCGGTCTTGCCCATGACGATGTAGACCGCGCAGCGCGGATCGCCGGCGCCCGATGAAAACCACTTGCGCCCGTCGATCACGTAGCTGTCGCCGTCGCGACGGATCGAGCATTGGATGTTGGTCGCGTCGGACGAAGCCACATCGGGTTCCGTCATCAGGAACGCCGAACGGATCTCGCCGGCGAGCAGCGGTGCGAGCCAGCGCCGCTGCTGTTCCTCGCTGCCGTAGCGTTCGAGCACTTCCATGTTGCCGGTGTCGGGCGCCGAACAGTTGAACACCTCGGCCGACCAGGGCACGCGCCCCATGATCTCGCAGAGCGGCGCGTATTCGAGATTCGTGAGCCCCTGCGGCGCGCGGTCGGAGCGCGACAGGAACAGGTTCCACCAGCCGTGCTCGCGCGCCGTGATCTTGAGCTCCTCGACCACGGCACTCGGTCGCCATGGATCGCCGGCGGCGCGATGGGCGTGAGCCTCCTCGGCGTGACGGGCTTCGTTCGGAATGATGTATTTCTGGAAAAAGTCGCCGAATTCGTGGCGCAGCGTTTCGACGCGAGGGCTGTAGCTGAAGTCCATGCCGCGGCTCCGGTTGCTCGGCGGTAGTCAGGAAATTCCGTATTGCGAAACTCTGGACGGGATCATCGCGTCAGGTGCTCGCATTCGACGATGCAAGCAAGTATGCGATTGAGGATTGCGGTGCGTCGAGACGGGCGGTGTGGAGTGGGGTTGCCGGAACTGGATTTTTCGGAACGAAATTTCGGTCTGCGGAACTTTCGGGCATCGATGGGCCGATGCGCTCGCACGAGTCCTAGGTGGCAGTCAGTGCGACGGCTGCGACCAGTACCGCATTGATCGCCACGACGCCCACGATCACCGGCACCGCATACGCCTTGCCGCCCGTCGTCGCGGCAAAGCATTTGACGAGCGAGTTCGTCGTGAATGCCGCGGCCAGCGCCCAGGCCGCTTCGGCATGGACCAGGCCGCCGCTGCCGGCGAGCTGGCCCAGCGATACCGCAGCCGCGTGCACGTCGGCGAAACCGGTCGCGGCGGCGGCGGGGCCATCCCCCCCCCCGCCGCATGAGTGGGGCCAAAACCGGGCCCACAACAGCCCGGGCACGACCATCCCGCCCGAAAACAGGGCCCGGGCGCGCGCGGGCGAAACCTCGCCGTCCACTTCGTCGGGCCGC
>CAMLSI010000323.1 GCA_946482585.1 uncultured Lysobacteraceae bacterium | reverse complement strand
GGCTGGTTCATCGGCGACAGCTCGGCCACGTCGATGAGCAGATGGTGATGGCCGTTCTTCTCGGTCGTGACGCCGGCCGGCGCGACGCCCATGCCCTTGAGCCCGAAGCGTACGGTGAAGGTCTTCTCCACGGTCGCGCCGTCGGCGGGGGCGATGAAGTAGAGCTCGGCGCCGGCAGTCGCCGCCGTGCGCGGCAATCCGGCCGGCGCGGCTTTCGCGGATTCGGCTTTGGCGGCCGGCTGTTGTGCCTGTGCCGCCGTCGCCAGCAGCAACGCGGCCACGAGCAGGAATCGATGCGTCATCACGGAAACCTCGATCTCAGGGGAAGGCGCCCGATCATACTCCGCACTACCGCGTACGCTGCGGGCGCCTGCGGCGATTGATAGCGGCCGCGGCGGCCCCCATCTGCTGCCGTTCCCGCCAGCGCCCTCGCCCATGACCGCATCCGCCGCACCCGATCGTTCCGTTTTCGCGACCCTGCGCCTGATGCTGCCGCAGGTCTGGCCTTACCGCAGCCGCGTGCTGCTCGCGCTCGTGTTCCTGATCGCGGCCAAACTCGCGACCATCGCCGTGCCGGTCGCGCTCAAGGAAATCATCGACCGCCTCGATGTCGCGCCGAGCCTGCTGCTGTTGCCGCTCGTGCCTCTCGTCGCCTACGGCGCGCTGCGGCTGGCCTCGTCGCTGTTCCAGGAACTGCGCACGATCGTGTTCGCACGCGTACTCGCACGCACCTCGCGCGTGGTCACGCTGAAGGTGTTCCGCCACCTGCACGCGCTGAGCCTGCGCTTTCACCTCGATCGCAAGACCGGCGGCGTCGCGCGCGACGTCGAGCGCGGCATGACCGCGATATCGGACCTGCTCGACTGGACGCTCTACACCATCCTGCCGACCCTGTTCGAAGTCGTCGTCGTCAGCGCGATCCTGATCGCACGCTACGACTGGACCTTCACCGTCATCACGCTCTCGACCCTGGCCGCCTACATCGCGTTCACGTTCGCCGTCACCGAGTGGCGCCTGCGCTACTACCGCGCCGCGAACGAAGCCGACACCGAAGCGAACGCGCGCAATGTCGATTCGCTGCTGAACTACGAGACCGTCAAGTACTTCAACAACGAGGATCATGAACAGCGCCGCTTCGACGGCAGCCTCGTGCGGCTCGAAGACGCGACCGTGAAGAGCCTCAAGACGCTGGCCGTACTCAACATCGGCCAGGCCTGCATAGTCGCGCTAGGGTTGACTCTGCTGCTCTGGCGCGCGACGGTCGGCGTCGCCGAGGGGCGCATGGCGCTCGGCGACCTCGTACTCGTCAACGCATTCCTGATCCAGCTGTCGATCCCGCTGAACTACCTCGGCATGGTCTATCGCGAGGTCAAGCAGGCGCTGTCGAACATCCAGCGCATGTACGCGCTGCTCGACGAAGCGCAGGAAGTCAGCGACGCGCCCGGTGCCGGCCCGCTCGCGGTGCGCGGCGGCGAACTGCGCTTCGAACACGTCGATTTCCACTACGACCCGGCCCGGGCCATCCTGCACGACGTGGATTTCTGCGTTCCGGCCGGCAAGACCGTTGCCGTGGTCGGCACGACCGGCGCGGGCAAGTCGACGCTCGCGCGGCTGCTCTACCGTTTCTACGACGTCAGCGGCGGCCGTATCCTGATCGACGGCCAGGACATTCGCAGCGTGACTCAGGATTCGCTGCGCTCGGCCATCGGCATCGTCCCGCAGGACACCGTGCTGTTCAACGACACGATCTACTACAACATCGCCTACGGCCGTCCGAACGCGACGCGCGAGGAAGTCGTCGCCGCGGCAAAATCCGCACATGTGCACGAATTCATCGAATCGCTGCCGCTGGGCTACGACAGCGCAGTCGGCGAACGCGGACTGAAGCTGTCCGGCGGCGAGAAGCAGCGCGTCGCGATCGCGCGCACGCTGCTGAAGAATCCTGCGCTGCTCGTGTTCGACGAAGCCACGAGCGCGCTCGATACGCGCACCGAAAAAGTGATCCAGGCCGAACTCGAGGAAATCGCGCGCGATCGCACGACGCTCGTCATCGCGCACCGTCTGTCAACGATCGTCGACGCCGACGAGATCATCGTGCTCGAACACGGCCGCATCGTCGAACGCGGCGACCACCCGACCCTGCTCGCGGCGGCCGGCCGCTATGCCGCGCTCTGGGCCATGCAGCAGCACGAGGCGGCGTCGCCGGTCGCGGCCTGAGCTCCGCCGGGAGGCGGGGCGGGATCGCCGGAGGCACCGCCCGGCGACCGCGCGGAACGGTTCAGTGCGTTTTGTCGTCGGGACATGACGCACAGCAGTTGACGCCCCCGCATCGTTCGCGACAATGGCTGCAACATCAACGCCATCCGCCCGGGCCAGCCAAGGACCGCGGCACGCTCAGGGGGAGCCTTCAATGGCCTACAAGATCGCGCTCGTGGGCGCGACTGCGGACGAAGAAACCGAGTTCCGCAATCTGCTGAGCCCGGCAGCGCAGCGCCTGCGCCAGAGCTGGGAAGTCAGTAACGAACGCGACGCCGATCTCGTGGTCGTCGACGTCGATTCCGTGTTCGGCCACATGGCCTGGCTCAAGGCCAGCGGCGCGGGCAAGCGTACGGCGGCGTTCACCGAGCGCGATTCGGCACGCGAATCCGATCTGCTGCTCGGCCGCCCGCTCAGTCTCGAAGGCGTGGTCAAGCTGCTGCTGATGTTCAACCTGCCGTCGGGCGCCGCGCCGCAACCGGCAGCGCCTGCCGCCCCCGACCGCGAAAGCTACGCGAGCGAATTCCGCCCGGGCGATGCACGCCCGCAGCGCGTCGCGCCGGCTCCGCCGCCGCCGCGCGCCGAAGCCCCGGTCGAAGCGCCGAAGCCGGCACCGCGGCCGGCTCCGGTCGCCGCACCGCCGCCGCCCGCTCCGCCGCCGGCACGCGAACTGGCCCTGGCCGATTTTCTGACCGGCATCAGCCTGCCGGGTCCGGCGCGCCTGGTCACGGCCGGCGCACCGGATCTGCTGCTCGATCCCGCGAACCAGACCTGGTACAGCAGTGCAACCGGTCTGCGCGCGCTCGCGCCGCATTGCGCACGCACGCTCGTGCTCGGCGACTGGCAGCTGCTCAACGCGGGCGATTTCGCCGCGGCCAAGGGCAGCCTCACGGCACAGCCGTTCTCGCGCCTGCTCTGGTTCTACGTACTCAACCGCTCGCACGGAGAACTGCTGCCGGAACTCGATCGCGCCGCGCGCTTCAAGCTCGCGCGCTATCCGCAGAGCGAGCGCGAATTCACCAAGCATTTCCGCATCGGCACGTTCATGATGAAGGACTTCGCGAGCCTCGAGGACATCGCCGAGGCGAGCGGCGCCGCGCTGCCGGACGTGATCGACTACGTCAACGCCTATACGGCCGTCGGCTTCGTCGAGAACGACCGCGGCCGCTACGAAGCGAACGACGCGCGAGGCCGCCTGCGCAATCCGTTCGCACGCTGAGAGCGTCGGCAGTCGGGGCGAGCCGCGAGGCGAACCCCGGTGTCGCGGGGACTCACCGAGCCGGACGCAGGATGGAGCGCTGCCACGCCGGAAGTCAGCGCGGAGATCGCCCCATTCGGAGGTTTCGCTCCACAGATACCGTGCCGTCACGGTCCGCTTTGCTCGCCGCGATCTACGGGCTCAGGCCTCGACGCACTGGAACTGCAGCACGTAGTCGGGATTCAGACTGGTTTCCTGCCCGAGACTGATCGTGCCGGCCTTGCTGCGCAGCTGGATCTCGTCGCGGTGCAGGCGCAGTTCCTCGGCTTCGCCGAGACGCACCCAGGTGCCGTTGGTCGAGCGGTCGCCGATGACCCAGTAGCCGCGTTTGTATTCGATCGTCGCGTGCGTGCGCGACACCCACTCGGCGTCGACCATGAGGTTGTTGCTGGCTTCGCGGCCGATCGAAAACGGCGGCGCGAGTTCGTCGAGTTCGATCGACTGCCCGCGATAGCGCAGCAGCAGGCGCGCCTTGCGCTGTTGCGCCTCGACGAGCTTGACCACGCGCTGCACCGTCGTGACGTTCGAGGTGTCGTCCTGCCACATGACGTCGACGATCTCAATCGGCTGCAGCTTGCCGGAAACGCGTGCGGTGCCGAGCGATCGCGTGCGCAGCGGTCCCGTGTTGGTGACGCCGGTGACGGTCGAGGCGGTCGTCACGATCTGTTCGCGCTTGGCCAGCGAAGCCATGCGCGCGGCCGTGTTGACGGCGTCGCCATAGACGTCGGTTTCCTCGACCAGCGTGTCGCCGTGATGCAGGCCGATGCGGATGCCGAGGTTGTCGCGGATGAAAGCCGGGTCGGTCGAGACGCGCTTCTGCATGTCGGTTGCCGCGAGCAGGCCGTTGAGCGCGCCGGGGAACGTGCACATGACTTCGTCGCCGATGGTCTTGATGAGGCGACCGCCGTGACGCTGCGTGATTTCGGCCAGCACCTGCAGCACGCCGGAAACGATGCGGCGGGCGGCTTCGTCGCCAAGGGTCTCGAACAGCTTCGTGCTGCCGGAGACGTCGGCGAAAAGTATGGTGAGGGGCTGGCGCTGACTCATCTGCGGCGATCATAGGCGATTCGCCGGAGCGGCTCCAGAACTGCCGGCTCCTGCACAGACCGTCCCGGCGCAGGCCGGCCCGGGATCGCCCGACCCTGCCGATCGGCCTATGCCAACGCGCAGCGATTGCGACGCGGCGGCCTTGCCGCCAGACCGCGCCAGCCGCGATCGTGAGGCCTCTCGAGGAGACCACGATGCGCCATGCCCTGGCCAACCTGCCCGCCCCTGTCCTGCTCCTGCTCGGCATGGCCCTGACGACCGGCGCCGACGCCGGCTTTCGCATCGAGACGCTCGCGCCAGGCGTGCACGCGGCCGTGCGAACCGATCCGCCGGGACTCATGGTCGACGCGAACAGTATGTTCATCGTCAATGACGACGACGTCGTCGTCGTCGATGCGCCGGAGGCTTCGGCCGAACTGATCGCCACACTGAAACGACTGACCGACAAGCCGGTGCGCTACGTCGTCAATACGCACTGGCACGACGACCATGTCATCGGCAATGCGCTCTGGCGCAAGGCATGGCCCCAGGCCGAGTTCATCGCGCATCCGAGCCTGCGCGACTACCTGCCGGGCACCGGCGCGAAGAACCGCGCCGGCATGATCGCCGGCGCGCCGCAGGCCGCGGCGCAGATGCAGAAGCAGCTCGACGCAGGGAAGAACCTCGCGGGCAAGCCGATCAGCGACGAGGAGCGAGCGAGCTACGCGAGCGACATCGCGCTGGTCGCGGACTACATGAAAGTCGTGCCGGGAACACCCGACGTCCTGCCTGACCTCGGCGCAGCCGGCGACCTCGTATTGCAGCGCGGTTCGCGCCGCATCGAGATCCGCCGCATCGGTCGCGGCCATACCGACGCCGACCTCGTCGTCTGGCTGCCGCAGGAACGCATTCTCGCGAGCGGCGACCTCGTGGTCTGGCCGGTACCGCTGGTCGGCGGCGACCAGTCGCACGTGTCCGACTGGCCGGCAGCACTCGACGCGCTGCTCGCGCTGAAGCCCGTGTCGATCGTGCCCGGCCACGGACCGGTGCAGCGCGATACGGCCTACGTCGAGCAAGTCCGCGACCTGTTCGCCGACATCCTTCGACAAGTGGCAGAACTGAAAGCACGCGGACTCGAGCTCGATGCGGCGCGCAAGGCCATCAGGCTCGACGTCTGGCATCGGCGCTTCGCGGGCGAGTCGCCCGTGCGCGATGCGCTGTTCCGCATGTATGTGGCGGCGCCGGCGCTGGTGTCGGCGTGGAATACGACACCGCCGTGACCGGCGCTAGCCGCACGCGATCACGATCGTCGGCGCCAGCGAAGCATGTCCGCCGCCAGCGCGAACGCTGCCGCGGCGCTGCGCAGGCGGCGCGAATTCACGCGAGGCTTTCCGCCGCCGCAATGATGTCCTCGTCCGAAGGCAGCACGAGGAACGCCGCGCCCGCGAGCGGCGTGTAGGTATCCACGCCGACCACGCGCCTGAGCGGCTTGGCGCCGTGGCCGGATTCGACCACGGCAGTGATGATGCCTTCGCCGACGCCTGCGCTGCGACGTCCCTCGTCGGCGACGACGATGCGTGCGCAATCGCCGGCATGGCGCGCGATCGCGGCTTCGTTGAGCGGCTGCAGCCAGCGCAGGTCGACGACGCGG
Organism: uncultured Lysobacteraceae bacterium; assembly: GCA_946482585.1. The sequence continues at coordinate 153 of CAMLSI010000323.1, read as the reverse complement.
GTCTTCCAGCCGCGGCTCTTTTCCAGCGCCCGGGCGGCGCGCAGGCTCATCGGTACGGTGTTGCCGTAGCAGAAGATCACGAGATCCTTCGCACCCGGCTCGTAGACGCGCTCCTCGCCGAGCGCGATGTGCTGATCGGGCGCGGGATAGGCG